>JBBRFP010000291.1:0-3723 GCA_038241465.1 Cytophagales bacterium
TACAAGGGGAGAAGAGCGTGTGTTGACGATGAGCGTCGGGTACACAAGTGAGGAGATTGTTATCCAAATGTAGAAGCTGAATGTTGCAGGGAGGCTTGCACACGCTGGTGGTGCAAGCTCGCTGCAAACTTTACCTTTCAACTTGCTTCCTGTAACTTCTACCCTCCAACTTGCACGTACATTCGATATTGCAGACATTCGTTATTGACATCCCTCAAACCCTGTCCATAATCGCTACACATGAGTACAGTTATCCCGAAAAAACGCCTCTCTCTGGCACAAATCTTCAACATGAGCTTTGGCTTCTTTGGAATCCAGTTTGGCTTTGCACTTCAAAACGGAAACGCATCGCGCATTCTAACCACCTTTGGCGCTGACGTTGAACATCTGTCCTGGTTCTGGCTCGCGGCACCCTTGACCGGGATGATCGTTCAACCGATCATTGGTTATTTCAGTGACCGGACATGGACTGCATTGGGAAGGCGAAGGCCCTACTTTTTGGCAGGTGCTATACTTGCTTCCGCCGCCCTAATCTTTATGCCAAATGCAGCCGTCCTAGCTTACATACTTCCTCCGCTTTATGTTGGTGCTGGAATACTCATGGTGATGGATGCATCTTTCAATGTTGCCATGGAACCGTTTCGCGCTCTCGTAGCCGATCTTCTGCCGGCCGATCAGAGAACATTAGGATTTTCAATTCAAACCTGCCTCATTGGTCTCGGCGCAGTCATCGGTTCGTGGTTGCCGTATATCCTTGCTGAATATTTTGATGTAGAGAAATCAGTTGCTGCGGGAACCGTTGGTATTCCGTTTAGTGTGACGTTATCGTTTTACATTGGAGCGATGATTTTTATCATTGCGATACTTTGGACAGTTGTTACCACTACAGAATTTCCACCAGAGGAGTACAAAAAGGAGCCTGACCAGATCGGTCAGAAAAAAGGAATGTCGCAGATCATCAGTGATTTTGTGCGAATGCCAAAAACAATGAAGCAACTTGGCTTCGTGCAGTTTTTCTCATGGTTCGCGTTGTTCTCGATGTGGGTCTTCAGCACTTCTGCGATCGCTACCCACGTATATGGCTTACCTGGTAATGACCATACTTCTTCTACTTTCAACGATGCGGCGAATTGGGTCGGTATTGTCTTCGGAATTTATAACGGTGTGTCTGCTATCTATGCGCTATGTTTGCCATTCATCGCTGCAAAGATTGGCAGAAAGCTCACTCATTCTATTTCTCTCATCGCAGGTGGCATTGGATTGATCTCTATTTATTTCATACATGACCCCACCCTTTTGATTTACTCCATGATCGGGGTTGGAATGGCCTGGGCCAGTATTCTATCGATGCCGTACGCGATCCTTGCGGGTTCTATCCCACCGATGAAAATGGGTATTTATATGGGCGTATTCAATTTCTTCATCACCTTGCCTCAGATTGTAAACGGAATCTTCGGTGGCCCGATTGTAAAATACATTTTCAATTCTCAGCCCATCTACAGCATTGTTATGGCAGGAGTATTCTTAATAATTGCCGCTATTTCAGTACGATTTGTAGAAGACAATGACGATCCCATTAATGTAAAATGAAAAATGTAGTACTGTTTTTATTGTTTGCTGTTTCGCTTTCAGGTTATTGCCAGGAGAACATCGCGTTTACGCAATCGATCAAGAATTTATATGCGGCCGGAAGCCATCCCGATATTGCAACCCGAAATGAAGAGACGGAGAAAGCATGGAATCAGATCAAAGCTTCGGGAATTCCATTTGTAAAAGGAGATTCTGCTGCGTTTCTCTTTCGCGGGGAAGCAACTACTGTTGATTGGATGGGTGACTTCAACGGTTGGGGATTCAGAAAGACTTTTCATAATAAGGGTAAAAAGATTCACGGCACCAACATCTGGATACTCCGGTCTTCTTTTCCAAAAGATGCAAGACTTGACTACAAGATTCTTGTGAACGGTCATCAATGGCTGCTTGATCCTGAAAATCCTCATCAACAATGGTCAGGTGTTGGAGGAGGAAGTCCAAACTCTGAACTAAGAATGCCATTATGGAAGGCCGATCCGATTCAGACTGAAGTTCCGGGAATTGCACATGGCGTGATCAAAAGAGATATCCTATTCGCCAGTAAAATATTGGGTTATCAAATCACCTACAGTGCGTACCTGCCAGTCGGATATGAGAAGGCTGGCAAATTGCCGGTTCTATATGTGACGGATGGTTATGAATATCTCCTGCCTGAATTGGGCAACATGGCCACCGTGCTTGACAATCTAATTGCTCAGAAAAAGATCCAGCCAATTATTGCAATTTTTGTTGATCACCGCGAACCAATCAACCGATCCAACAACCGACGCATGGATGAGCTCAATCTAAATGAAAAGTATTTGAAGTTCTTTGCCGACGAATTGATCCCAGGCGTCGAACCGAACTATCCTATTCAATCCGATGCAGCCCATCGTGCTATTCTTGGTACTTCCATGGGCGGACTAACGGCAGCTTATTTTGCGTTCACTCGCCCGGATCTGTTTACCATGGCAGGGATTCAGTCCCCTGCTTTTGGAACCCGTCCGCAAATCTATGCTATGTGTGAAAATCTAAAAGGAACGACCCTGAAGGTTTCGATGACAACCGGTTTGATTAACGATGCAAGTGAAGGCTCCACAAAGATGAAGGAGATTCTGGAGAAAAATGCATGTGTTTACCAATATCGTGAAAGCAATGAAGGCCATTCTTGGGGAAACTGGAGATCGACAATCGACGATATTTTGATCGATCTATTTGGAGTGAAATAATCTAAGAATTTTTAATTGCTCCCTTCCTTTCAAGTTTTTAATTTAACGCCGTAATTCCCACTACCTTCCCACCCTATGCAAAAGATTTTATTACTCGTCCTTGTTGTTTTGTTTATCGGAGCCTGCAGTTCCGGTAAGTCCGCGTTAAAAAAAGGCGACTATTACGATGCGGTTCTTGAATCCATTAACAGGTTGCGCGGCAGTCCTGACAACAAAAAAGCGGTGGCAGTACTAACGCAAGGGTATTCCCTCGCGATCGAAAACATTGACGCCAATATTCAGAACGGCATTGCGGCGAATGATCCAAGAAAATGGCGAAACGCTGTCAGGGGTTATGAGCAAATCAATTACATCAACAACCAGATTAAAACTTCGCCGGGTGCCATGCGGGTCATTAGCAAGCCAGCAACACGTTTTAATGAGCTAGCAGATGTAAAAACAAAAGCAGCAGAAGAAAGCTATCAGGATGGCATCACCGCGCTCATGAAGAACACCCGTGATGATGCGAAGCAAGCTTATTTCAATTTTAAAGATGCATCCAACTACCAGCCCGGCTATCGTGAGTCAATCGAAATGATGACACAGTCGGAGTTCAATGCTACGTTGCGTGTCGCGTATGAAGAGATCAATGCTTCACGCTATAACTATGGAAGTTTACAGCCGATGATCAATTCCCTGCAACGACAATTTCTTTCGTTCAGACCTGCGTCACAAAAGGATACGGTTCCACCACACCAATTCGTCCGGCTTATATTCAACGGATACCGCGAGGACAGACAGCCATCCATCACAAGCAATTCCGAAGAGGTAAAAAAAGATATAAGGGTGGGTGAGAAAAAAGGCGCCGATGGCAAGACGCAAGATGTGATGGAAACAGTGACTGCCAAGGTCACGTATTTTCATAAGGTAAGGCGTTCCTCAAGTG
>JBBRFP010000292.1:0-3716 GCA_038241465.1 Cytophagales bacterium
TGCAAGAGGCCGATAGTGGCAGCATCCAATTGGGAAACATTGACGTTCTCAGGCAAAAAGAGGAGGTACGTAAGACATTGGGGTATTTACCACAGGAGTTTGGCGTTTATCCAAAAGTAGATGCTGTAACCTTGCTGGATCATCTTGCCGTTCTAAAAGGCATTGCGGATAAAAAAGAGCGCAAGGCGATTGTGGAAGCGTTGCTACACAAGACCAATCTTTGGGCAGCACGCGAAAAAAATCTTGGTGGTTATTCGGGTGGTATGAAGCAACGTTTTGGAATCGCACAGGCGCTGCTGGCAAGTCCGAAGCTGATCATTGTTGATGAACCAACCGCTGGTCTTGATCCAGCAGAAAGAAACCGTTTCTTAAATCTCCTTTCTGAACTCGGAGAAAATACGATTGTAATCCTTTCAACGCACATTGTTGAGGATGTGAAAGAACTTTGCACAGATATGGCCATAATTAATAAAGGTGAAGTATTGTATAAAGGCAATCCAATGGATGCCATCGCTGCCATTCAGGGTAAGGTATGGAGTAAGCGAATCCTTAAAGCGGAAATTGACGAGTATAAAAAGAACTACAGTGTAATATCAGAGCGATTGATTGCCGGAAGACCGCAGATCAGTGTCCTTAGTGATACTAACCCCGAAGGTTTTGAACCGGTTTCAGTGGATCTCGAAGATGTCTATTTCACCAGCATTTTTAAATCCAACCTGGAAACAACCGAAGAAGTAAAAGCAATCTAACATCGCCTTAATCTGATGAAAATGTTAAAAGAGATTTTTAGTTTTGAGTTGAAGTACCGACGCGCTCGTGCTGCCAACTATATTTATTTTGGATTAACCTTCGCTATTTCTTTTGCAGTGGTAGCAAGTCCACTCGTTTCGGTTGGTGGAGCGGTTGGGCAGATCAAGCCTAATGCTCCATTTGTTCTTGCTCAGCTGATATCGGCGATGTCTTTAATCTTTACGATGGTCACGTCGGCCATCATGGGCGTTGCCGTTCTTCGTGACTTCGATCACAATACAGAAGCGATTCTCTTCAGTACACCAATGAAGAAAATTGATTACCTGCTGGGAAGATTCGCCGGTTCATTCGTTGTTCTCATTTTAGTTTTTAGTGGGGTGTGGCTTGGAATGATGACTGGATTTGCTGTAGGTAAGTACGTCCCGTGGGAAATCGATTGGAAAACAAAAGAGCTTCTGGCATTTAATGCCTGGAGTTACTTGCAGCCGTTTATTTTCTATCTGGGAAGTAATTTGTTTATCACAGGCTCACTTTTCTTTATGAGTGGTGCTCTTGGAAGAAAATCAATAGTGATTTATACACAAGGAGTGGTTTTGCTCGTGCTATACATAATTGCGGGTAGCCTTTTGAGTGACCTCGATTCAAAAGAAACCGCCGCTATTTTAGATCCATTTGGTGGAGAGGCGTTGGATTTTATGACACGGTATTGGACACCATCGGAGAAGAATACTTTGCTCATCCCAATGGAGGGAGTACTCCTTTATAACAGACTGCTTTGGATGGGTGTTGGGTTCCTGGCACTTGTCGGTACGTATTATGGCTTCTCTTTCAATGTTGTCAGGGACTCTATTTTTAAAAGAAAAGCGGGAAAGATTGTCCCAAGAAAGGTCATTACAAAAAAAACAATCAAACCTGAATCAGTTATCATTCCAGTTGTGCGCCAGGTTATCAATACTGGTACACACCTGACTCAACTAGCGAGGCTTTCTGTTTTCTATGCAAAAATGGTTCTCAAAGAGATTCCATTTATCGCGATTGTTATTTGTGGGATGCTAATAATCTTCATCAATGCATTGAATCTGGGTCAGTTGTATGGCACCAATTCCTACCCAACAACCTATTCAGTCTTGGGCCTGATCAGCGGATTTACCTTGTTCTTTCTAATTATCACCATTTTCTATTCAGGCGAGCTGATCTGGAAAGAGCGGGTTGTTAAATTTAATCTCATCGTGGATGCCATGCCGATGCCCAGTTTCATCGAATTGCTTTCCAAGTTTTTTGGACTGATCCTTATTTACATTGGAATGCTGTTTCTGCTTATTGTTTGCGGAGTAATTATCCAGGCGTCATACGGCTACTATAAATTTGAGCTCCCGCTTTATTTTGAAACGGTCTACACCAGCACATTGATATTTCTTGTTCTGTATACTATCCTCGCATTTTTTATTCAGGTATTGGTGAATAACAAGTTCTTGGGATTTGCCCTGTGCATCGTCTTCTTTATTGTTAGAAATTCTTTGGGTCAGCTCGGGTTGGAGCACAGCATGTGGCAATTCGCAAGTGGTTCGCTAGGAACATTCTCAGATATGAACGTTTATGGCCACTTTGTGACGCCGTTCTCCTGGTTTAAGCTCTATTGGTTTGCTCTTTCGATCATCCTGTTCTTGGTGGCGGTCGTATTTTCAGTGAGGGGATCCGAAGCAGTGATGAAGATGCGCTGGAAAACAGGGAAACTCCGTCTCAACAGATCAATGTTAATTTTTGTATTTGCTGTAACAGCACTTTTCCTTTTCTCGGGAGGATACATTTATTACAACACAACGGTCGTTAATAAATTTGTGAAATCAGATGATCAGGAGGACATGCAACAGAGGTATGAAGAGCAGCTTAAAAAATATGAATTTCTACCGCAGCCGAAAGTTGTGGAAGCAAACCTAAAGGTTGATATCTATCCTTATGACAGGGATTTCAGCGCGGAAGGATTCTACTTCCTGAAAAATAAAACACAACAACCTATTAAGGACATTCATATTCAGCAGAATGTGGACAATCAGCTTTCAGTTGAG
The DNA here is from genome assembly GCA_038241465.1 of Cytophagales bacterium. Taxonomy (GTDB): domain Bacteria; phylum Bacteroidota; class Bacteroidia; order Cytophagales; family Cyclobacteriaceae; genus ELB16-189. Next base: position 2,817 of record JBBRFP010000292.1, read on the forward strand.
TATTTGAAATTTGACAGAGACGCCACCATAAAAGAGGTGCTCGAGGACTTTCACTATTTTGTTTACGAACTGGCTCAACCGCTATTGCCAAACGATAGTGTAAAGATGAATTTCAAAGTAAACTTTACAACGAAAGGATTTGTGGAGGGAAACACCAATACGAGCGTGGTTTTTAATGGAACGTTCTTTAACAATAGCTACTTCCCATCACTCGGTTACAATGATGCATTTGAGATCGGTGATGACAACGAGCGAAAGAAGCGCAAAATGCCGGAGAAAGAACGAATGCCTGAGCGAAACGATCCTCGCGGTTTGGCGATGAGTCTGTTTGGTGATGACGCCGATCATATTCGCTTTGAAATAGTCGTCAGTACAGCGGAAGATCAAATAGCAATTGCACCAGGATACCTCCAAAAGGAGTGGAAGGAGGGCGATCGTCATTTTTATTCTTATAAAATGGACGCGCCGATGGTTGATTTTTATTCAATCGTTTCTGCCCGATATGCTGTTAAGAAAGACAAATGGAATGATGTAAACCTGGAAATCTATTATCACCCTGGTCATGAATATAATCTTGATAAGATGATGAAGGGTATGAAGGATGCGCTTTCTTATTACAGCAAGAACTTTGGACCGTTCCAGTTTCGTCAACTTCGAATAATGGAATTTCCGCGATACGCATCCTTTGCTCAGTCATTTGCCAATACCATTCCTTTCTCTGAGGGCATAGGATTCATTTCAAGAGTTAAGCTCGTTGTTCCACTCCGCAGTTGTGCGCTGTTTTTCGAGAAGCATGTTTTCCTGCTTCAGCCGCTCGACTTGGGCCAGGTTGCCTTTGGCGGCATAAATGGCATCGGAGAGGGTGCTGCAAAGGTTGGCGTCGTCCTTGTATTGCGACGC
>JBBRFP010000293.1:0-3701 GCA_038241465.1 Cytophagales bacterium
ACACACAGGGAAAGGTTAGAGGGAAGCGTCCAGGGAGTGGTCGTCCACGCAATAACGTGAACATCCTTGACAGAGGATGTGAAAAGAAATTCAGACTTAGAATTATTCTTAACCTTGAACTGCGCTACAACCGTAGTATCCTTTACCTCTTTATAACATCCCGGCTGATTCAACTCATGCGAGCTCAATCCTGTGCCATCCGACGGTGAATAAGGCTGGATGGTAAATCCTTTGTATAAAAGACCCTTGTTATAGAATTGCTTTAGTATCCACCAGAGTGTTTCGATGTAGTCATTATTGTACGTGATGTAAGGATGATCGAGATCAACCCAATAACCCATTTTCAGTGTTACGTCGTCCCACTGATCTTTGTACTTCATCACCGTCTCGCGGCACTTACGATTATATTCTTCTATGGAGATTTTCTTTCCAATATCATCCTTCGTAATGCCTAATTCTTTTTCAACCTGAAGTTCAACAGGAAGTCCATGCGTGTCCCACCCGCCCTTTCTCTTTACCTGAAATCCCTGTAATGTTTTAAACCGGCAGAAGATGTCTTTTACCGTACGCCCCATCACATGATGAATACCGGGCGTTCCGTTGGCAGATGGTGGGCCTTCATAAAAAGTAAATGACTTGCTGCCTTCGCGATTACTAACAGATTTTTCAAAGACCTTTTGCTCTTTCCAAAACGCCAGTATCTCCTCCGCTACTTTTGCAAAATTAAGTTCCTTATACTCCTTATAATTCGAATTCATCTGTTCATTCCGATTATTACATTGTACTTAAATCTACTTGTTTCAGGCTATAGGTTACAGATTGCAGAGGCTTGCAAGATGAAACATGCAAGCTGCCACTATTCAACGTTTCTATTGTGAATTTCAATCTTGCTCAAATCAATCTCCTCATCTTCTGACTCGCCGTAAAACGAAGAGTCCATATCATCAATCAACATTTTTTCACCTGAATCTTTTTTTGGCTTATCAAACGTCAGGATTAGTGCTGGCAATAATATCAGGTTGGTAAACATTGAAATAACCAACGTTGTTGATGTCAAAACCCCTAATGCAATGGTTCCGCCAAAATCAGAGAAAGTAAAAATGATGAAGCCGGCAAACAATACAAGCGATGTATAAATAATGGCCTTACCTGTTTCCAAAATACTTTCGCTCACTGCACGCGGAACAAAAAATCCCGTGCTCATTAATTCCTGTCGGTACTTGGCGAGGAAACGAATTGAATTATCCACTGAAATCCCAAACGTAATACTGAAGATCAGTGCAGTGCTTGCCTTCAGCGGAATATGAAAATAGCCCATGATCCCTGCCGTGATCATCAATGCGATCAGATTCGGAATTAAAGAGATAATAATCATTCTAGCATTGGCAAAAAGGGCCGCCATACTAATTGTGATCAGAATGAAAGCAAGGATAAGACTCTTCCACAAATCATTTACGAGGTATTCATTTCCTTTGATAAATAACACTGATGTTCCAGTTACTTTCACAGATATTGAATCTTTCGCATCCTCTTCGGCCTTGAACATTTGTTTGATCTTTGGATTAATGACTCCGGTGATCAGTGAATCCATTCGCTTAGAGCCTATATCTGCCATCTGCGCACTGATACGCATTTTCTGAAATGTGGAATCTGTGAATGACTTAAGCAAACCGCTATTGTCTGTCTGACCCTTCATGTATCGAAGAATGAATCCTTTTTCAGCGTTACTTGGCAAAGTATAAAAAACAGGATTGTTATTGTAGAATGCCTGTTTAGACGCCTTCACAAAACTTATCAAAGAGACCGGAGGTGACACCAGGTTCATTGAATCAATGAAAGATTCAAACGCCTCTATTTTCGCGAGATTATTTACCTGAAGAAGGCCACGGCGCTTATGCGTGTCAACCATGAATTCAATTGGCATAATGCCGCTGAAATTTTGTTCAAAAAATTTAAGATCTTTCTTCACTTGACTTTTGGCAGGAAGATCGTCCACCATGAAGGTAACCGCTTCGAGTTTCAGCATTCCAAAAACAGCAATTACAACCACGGCCACTGTTACGATATAAATAGACGAACGGGCCCGCGTAACGATGACATCAATTGATTTCACAAACCAATTCATGAGCTTGAAATCGAGGTGACGTAAATGTTTTGGAGATGGCGGAGGAAGCAGTGTAAGAATTCCAGGTATCATGACCAGACTTACAAAGAACAGTGCAATGATATTGAGTCCGGCTACAACACCAAACTCGCGCAGTATTACAATATCTGTTGATAGTAATGTGAGAAAACCTATCGCTACCGTAAGGTTGGTAAGAAATGTAGCTAATCCCATCTTCTGAACTACAATACGAATAGCGTCAACTTTATTTCCTTGCTTAATAAATTCAAGATGATACTTATTCAAAAGATAGATCGCATTGGTAACACCAATCGTCACGATCACGGGCGAGATCAATCCACTTAGTAAGGTGATCTTAAATCCAAATAACGAGATGGTACCCAGCGTCCATACGACCATGACGGCTATCATCACCATGGAAAATAGAACTGCTCTGACGGAACGGAAGAAGAAAAACATGATCAGCCCGGTAACAAGAGCAGACATATATGTAAAAAATGCTAGCTCACTTTTCACCTGCAGCGCCACAACCGATCGGATGAATGGGAGGCCGGCATAATGCACTTCGATGTCCGTTGACTTTGAAAACTCACTCCCTAATTCATTTAATGAATTAATTAGCGCAACCCTTCTTACTGAATTGGAAACTCCTTTTTGAACAGACACGATCATCATCGTAGCACCGTTATCTGCGTTGACCAGTTGGCCCATGTAAATTTTCTGCTTCTTCGCTTCGGTTATTAGACTATCCAGTTCCTTTTGAGAAGAAATGGTCGGCGGAAAAAGTGGTGCCGTGTAGAACTTACTCTGCGCTGTATCTTTTAATAAAATCTTTAAAACCGGTAGTGATAAAACCTCATTTACGCCCTCAACTTTTTTAAGATTGTCGCTCAATTCCCGGAACTTTCTGAAGTTGTCGAGCTTGTAAATCGCGCTGTCCTTAAAGCCTACAGCAATGATGTTGCCATCTTCACCAAATTGAGCTCTGAATTTGTCGAGGAAAATCATGTCAGGATCTTCGAGTGGGACACTTCGGGTGAAGTCATAGCTCATCTCCACTTTTGTAGCATAATAGCCCATAAAAGCCGTAATTATGGCAATAACGCCCAGCAGAGGAAGGCGGAAACGGATGATACTATCGGCTATGCGGGACCACATCGGAAACTGTACTAATTAGAACCGGCAAATGTACTGAAATTGGGGTAAGAAATTGGTGGAAATTAGGTGTTGGCCATTAGCCGTTAGGTGGTACGCCGTTAAGATACCATTGGGGGCGCTAATAAGGCGGGAGCCATCACCTAAAGCCTGGTGCTGTTATTACACGAATGCTTAATAGGATATTCCCTTAATCTTTCTAAACAACGACAACGCATGACGATCGGTTAATCCCGAAACAAAATCAATCACCTGTCTCAGCATTTCGTAGTCACTCGTGCTTTGAAGAATTGCTTTGCTGATCTCAGGCGGAAAAAGCAGCGCGAGATTATTATACTTGCGTGACTTCTCGTTCCGCCGAAGCATATCACCAGCAGTTATAAATTCTTTTAATAATCCTGGGAGTACTTCGTGACCAGTC
>JBBRFP010000294.1:0-3685 GCA_038241465.1 Cytophagales bacterium
AAAGGAGGAGATGGAGGAGCCAGCGCAGACGGATCGGCTGGAGGTCAAGGGGGAAATTCCGGAACGGTTTCTTTCATTGCTCCGGCGATTCCCGAATTAAGAAATTTCATCGGTGATAAAATCACTGTACACAACTATGGCGGTAATGGTGGTTTTGGCGGACAGCCAGGAGCAGGCGGACTTGCCGGATTGAGTTCAGTTGGGAACAGCAAGCTTGATGGAAAGACTGGCAAACGCGGACTAAAAGGTATAAATGGTGTAAAGGGAAACCCTGCCGCGATATTATTTCCTGATAAATAATGAGCAAGCGTTGGATCTATAAACCTATCCCCGATCAGGAACAGATCGACGAACTCGGAAAGAGTCTTAACATTAATGCTCACCTCACTGCAATACTTTTGCAGCGGGGAATCAATACATATGATAAAGCAAAAAAATTCTTTCGCCCTTCGTTGAGTGATCTTCACGATCCTTTCCTGATGAAGGATATGGATCTGGCGGTTGAAAGAATGAAGCTCGCCATTGATCGTAAAGAAAAAATTCTTGTCTATGGTGATTATGATGTAGATGGCACCACCTCCGTATCCCTGGTGTACAGTTATCTCCGCAGCTTCTATCATGACTGTGCTTATTACATTCCTGACCGCGATGCAGAAGGTTATGGTGTTTCCAGAGCAGGCGTGATCTACGCTGAAGAAAATAATTTTACCCTCATCATCGCTCTTGACCTTGGGATCAAAGCAGATGACATGGTAATGCTTGCGAATCATAAAGGCATTGATTTCATTATCTGCGATCACCACTTACCAGACAAAAAAATTCCTCAGGCTGTAGCTGTGCTCGATCCAAAGCAGGATAATTGTGACTATCCTTTCACCGAGCTCAGCGGCTGTGGTATTGGCTTTAAGTTATTACAGGCATTTGCACGACGGTATGCCGATGAAAAGGATGTCTACGATTATCTTGATCTTGTGGTCGTCAGCATTGCGTCTGATATTGTTCCGATTTCGGGAGAAAACAGAATTCTTGCTCATTATGGTTTGAAAAAACTCAACGAGAACCCGCGACCAGGACTTAAGGCGTTGAAAGATATCGCCGGGACGAAAAGTGATCTTGATATTTCAGGAGTGGTGTTCACTCTTGGCCCTCGCATCAATGCCGCCGGGAGAGTTGCTCATGCGCACGGTGCGGTCGAGCTTCTCAATTCAAAAACAGAAGAAGAGGCCAACGCTTTCGCTGAAAAGGTGAATATCAAGAATGACCTGAGACGGGAATTCGATTTGTCGATTACCGAAGAGGCATTGGCAATGATCGGATCAGATGAAATACTCAAAAACGCCAAAAGCACCGTGTTATTTAAAAATTCCTGGCACAAAGGAGTAATTGGCATAGTTGCTGCTCGGTGTATCGAACGATACTATCGCCCGACCGTGATTCTAACCGAAAGCAACGATAAAATAACAGGTTCTGCACGCAGTGTGAATGGTTTTGACCTGTATCAGGCCATTGAACAGTGTGGTGATCTTTTAGAAAAATTTGGCGGTCACAAGTACGCGGCTGGTCTTACGATGGATCCTACCAATCTCACTGCTTTTCAGCAACGATTCGAGGAAGTCGTCACCGCATCGATTACGGATGAGATGCTCACTCCTGTAGTTGAAATTGATCTGCCCATTAACTTCGATACCATCACAACAAAGTTTCTTGCTGTATTGAAACAGATGGCACCTTTTGGTCCGGAGAATCAACGCCCTGTATTTGAAGCAAAAAATGTTTTTGTCTTAAATTCATTGGCAACATTCAAAGACAAGCATCTTCGCTTTCTGGCTGGTCAATATGGAAATGAATTCTTTTTCAATGTTGTGGGTTTTGATCAGATCGAACACTTTGAACAAATGCAAAAAGGTGATTCTTTCAGCATGGCCTTCACGATTGAAGAAAATACATTCAATGGAAATACCAGCGTGCAACTTCGCATCAAGGACATAAAATTCAATGAAAAAAAATGATCTTACGAGCTGAACATCTTTTAAAGAAATATAAAAAACGGACCGTTGTTAATGATGTGTCTGTTCAGGTAGGTCAAGGTGAGATCGTAGGACTGCTCGGCCCGAATGGTGCTGGTAAGACCACAAGTTTTTACATGATCGTTGGTTTGATCAAACCGAACGGTGGAAATATCTTTCTCGATGATAAGAACATCACTGATCTTCCCATGTATAAGCGTGCAAAGCTTGGCATTGGTTATCTCGCTCAGGAAGCTTCTGTTTTTCGTTCACTTACTGTTGAAGAAAATATTATGGCTCCACTGGAAATGCGCGAGGGTACAAAACAGTCACGAAGAGAAAAGGTTGACAGTCTCCTGGAAGAATTCAGTTTAACGCATGTACGAAAAAGTCAGGGAATGGTATTATCAGGAGGCGAACGAAGAAGAACAGAGATTGCACGTGCACTGGCCGTGAATCCAAGCTTTGTTTTACTGGATGAGCCCTTTGCCGGCGTTGATCCAATCGCGGTGGAAGAAATTCAATCCATTGTATCCAGACTAAAAAAGAAGAACATCGGAATATTAATCACCGATCACAACGTCGATGAGACTCTTTCTATCACGGATCGTGCTTATTTGATGATCGATGGCAAATTATTCAAAGCCGGCAGCGCCGACGAGCTGGCCAATGACCCGATGGTTCGTAAACTTTATCTGGGTCAGAACTTCCAGCTTAAGCGCAAACGTGAAGCCGATCCGCTTACTGTTGCTGATGATTTGAAGAGCACTCATCCAGAATAATTTTTTTCCAATCCACTCACCATAGAAATCACTGAGGAATACACTCAGAGATTCATGAATGCCGTGCTCCTACGCTGTAGCTTCGACACAAGCGTAAAGCATGTGGAACTAGTTTGGAAATAAAAAGCGACTCTGCGTGTCTCAAAATCTTAAGCAAAAGTAAAAAACGCTGTGCACCTCCGCGCAAGAAAGTCATCCTCCCATCTAGAACTTCAGCATCTCCTTATAACTCACTGGCACGTTCACTGGAAACCCGCTGACTGACACCTTCATCTTTCCTTCAAATCTCATTTCGTGTTCTTTCCCGCCGAACAAGCTCAGAATGGTATCCAGTAGTCCAACCTCTTTAAAATTGAGTTGCGCCTCCAAGGGGATCGTGAATTCTGAGTTTCCCCGTATCAGTAAGCTTAAATTCTGATCAACCCGTGCAGCGTTTTTGCCATCAACAAAAACGTCGATGTCAATCTTCTTCACTTTCATTCTTCCTGAATTCGGATTAAAAAAAACAACGTCGGCGAATAAAACAGGATTCCCATTTTCGCCGGTTCGAACCTCTTTAATGTTAATTGCCCGCAGCTGCACATCTTCTTTTGGGGCACAGGCTCCTACCATCAACGCAAGCAAAAAAATCATTCTAACTGCCTTCATTTTATACATTCAGTTTATCTTCTTAAAAAATCTACCTTTATCCGGGTAAGTACTCTACATCAATAAATCATCAAATCAACAAATGATTAGCCAACTGCAGTTTCAATTAGAACAGATCGCTGACGGTATTGCTGACAATAGTTATGCCATTGTTGATCACTTTTTATCTGCGTCTGAAGTTGATGCCATTGTGAACACAGACGCATTTAAGAACGCAAAGTTACAGTTTAAAAAAGCATCTATCGGCAA
>JBBRFP010000295.1:0-3682 GCA_038241465.1 Cytophagales bacterium
TGGATATAATTATACGCAGCCTTTCCCTAATTTCCGGTTCGCCTACAAACTCGACGCTAACAATATCCTTTCAGTATTTTATAACCGTCGCGTTGATAGGCCTAATGAGGTGGATATCCGGATCTTTCCAAAATATGACGATGCAGGAATTATTAAAGTTGGAAATCCTGGACTTCGACCACAGTTCACAAATTCATTTGAACTAGGGTACAAGGCCAATAAAACCAATGGCTATGTATATTCCGCACTTTACTATAAGCAAATGGAATCGACTATCACACGGATCGGCAGTATTGTACAAGGAAGTAACCTGATTTATAATATCTTTCAGAACGCGGGTAACAGTTCTATCGGCGGAATTGAAATAATATATTCTCAAAACATAGAAAAGTGGGCTACCATCAATCTCAACTTGAATGGTTATCAAAATACGATTGAGGCATTTACCGTTACGAATAAATATCCCGCGGAGAATACGTTCACTGCCGCAAGACAGCAGATACTCTCGGGCAGCGTGAAGCTAAATGGATTGTTTCATTTGAAAGGTGGCTACGATTTTCAGTTAACTGGCGTTTACCTTGCTCCTGATATAATACCACAAGGGAAAATATACGCAAGATTCAATCTTGATATCGGCGTAAAGAAATCGATTCAAAATGGAAAGGGTGAAATTTTCATCAATGCAACAGACATTGCCAATACATTAAAGATCAAAAGAGATGTACTGGGTGATGGATTTCATTACACCAGCACAGATTATTTCGAAACTCAGGTTATTCGCGCAGGTTACAATTTTAAATTCTAATCATTATGTGGTGGATCTTTGCTCTCCTCTCAGCTTTGTTTGCTGCATTAACTGCCCTCTTTGCCAAAATGGGTGTGAAGAATATCGATTCTAATCTGGCGACTGCCGTGCGAACGACCGTCGTCATGTTATTGGTATGGGCTATCGTCACCTACAAAGGGAACCTTTCTTCCATCCAAACCTTTTCTAAGAACACATGGGTATTCTTGATTCTATCTGGCCTTTCCACGGGACTCTCATGGTTGTTCTATTTCAAAGCCATTCAATTGGGAAAATTAAGTCAGGTCGCACCAATCGATAAACTAAGTCTTGTACTTACGATCGTCTTTTCTGTCATGTTTTTAGGAGAAGAAATTTCAATGAAGGCAGCTATCGGCGCAATTCTAATCGTTGCTGGAGTATTTTTAATGATTTAACTCCGATTACTGCGCGCGAACTAAAAACAGCCGTATTCGCCAGCCAACGTCAAGGGTATTTGAGGATACTACACTACAGCTCCAAAAAATTAGGATATCTAATTACCTATTCATAGGTGGGCATCGGAAGATAATTTGGATAGAACATCAAATGCTTTTTCTTAACCTCCTCATACATCACTTTTCGAAGCTCCTCCAGATTTAATCTTTTCTCAGCAGAGATAAACACAACGTTCTCAATACCCTGCTCACGATACCGTCCTCGTACTTGTTCGAAATCAATGGCCGGCTCTTTATCCTTTATGAGATCAATTTTGTTTAAAACAAGAACAACCGGAATATTACCAGCTCCGATTTCAGCAAGAGTCTTTGTTACAACTTCAATCTGGTTATCATGAAAAGGATGTGCCATATCCACTATGTGCAGTAAGAGATCTGCCTCGCGCACTTCATCCAACGTAGACTTAAAGGATTCAATTAGATGATGCGGAAGTTTTCTGATAAATCCAACCGTGTCCGATAACAGAAATGGGATGTCTCCCACTACTACTTTTCTAACCGTAGCATCAACTGTTGCAAAAAGTTTATTCTCTGCTTTCAAATCTGATTTGGATAGCACATTCATCAGTGTAGACTTGCCAACATTTGTATAACCAACCAGCGCCACCCGTACGATATTCGTCCTGGACTTTCGCTGTGTCGCTTTTTGCTTCTCAATCTTCTTCAGATCTTCTTTCAAAAGAGAAATTCTATACCGGATATTTCTCCTATCAGTTTCAATTTCCCGTTCACCCGATCCTCCTCTTGATCCGGTACCTCCACGCTGTCGTTCAAGGTGAGTCCACATTCGTGTAAGTCGTGGCAATAAGTAATTGTTCATCGCCAGCTCAACCTGCGTTCTTGCCTGTGCCGTCTGAGCGCGCATTGAAAATATATCAAGGATAAGAAGGCTTCGATCATATATACGAATCCGTTCTTCCGGCTCTTTCAGTTCTTCACCATTCATCTCCTTTTCAAGATTGCGCAATTGACTTGGCGATAGGTCATCGTCAAAAATTACGTTTCGGACTTTACTTGCATGAACAAATGCCCTGATCTCTTCCAGCTTTCCCTTACCGACGAATGTCCTCGAATCAGGACTCGGCAGGTTTTGAATAAAGCGCTTCAAGGTGGTAATACCTGCGGTTTCAGCCAAAAAAGCTAATTCGTCAAGATGCTCGTCAATGAGTTCCGGTAATTCGCGATTGGAGGCCACGGCAACCAAAACGGCATTGGGTGTAAAATGTATATTGCTTTGCATAAATCAACTTCAAAAATACGGCTATCCTTCTTGGTTTTTAAGCGGGGTACTTTTATTTAGTACGGTTACTTTTATTTAGTTTTGTAGAATTTAAAACCATAAAGGCACCCGAAAAGTGCCTTTGGTCTATAATTGGCTAAATGAAAGTTGCAATCGTACTCAATACCTCCTGGAATATCTATAATTTCAGGATGAATTTCGTTAAGGCTATGCTGGCCAAGGGGTATGAAGTCCATACGATTGCTCCCGTGGATGGATTCACTCATTATCTCACTGAAGCAGGCTGCATCCATCATCCGGTAAAGATGGATAGCCGTGGCATTAATCCTATCAAAGATGTAGCGTTGGTCGCAGAGCTTTGGTCAATTTACAGAACACTCCGGCCTGATGTTATTCTTCACTATACCATCAAACCCAACGTTTACGGATCACTGGCAGCTTCGATGCTTGGAATTCCATCGGTCAACAATGTATGCGGACTTGGCACCGTCTTTCTCAAAAAGAATCTTTTGTCTGCCATTGCTCTTTTTCTATACAAATGGACTTTCCGATATCCTAAAAAGGTATTTTTTCAAAATCCAGACGACAGGGATCTTTTTGTAAATAAAAAGCTTGTGAAGGAAAGTGCCACTGATTTATTGCCTGGTTCCGGAATAGATTTAGAGCGCTTCGTTCCTTCTCCTTATACAAGAAATAAAAAATTCACATTCCTTTTGATCTCGCGTCTTATCACTGACAAGGGAATTCTTGAATATGTTGAAGCAGTTAAAAAATTAAAGGCTCAGGGATTTGATGCAAGATTTCAAATTCTCGGAGCAAAAGATCCGAAGCATCAAAGGGGTATTTCGTTAAAGGTGATCGATTCATGGATTGACAGCAATACCATTGAATATCTCGGCACCACCCAAGACGTCCAGACTTATATTAAATCCGCAGATTGCGTTGTGCTTCCATCCTACCGCGAAGGCACTCCTCACACGTTGTTGGAAGCAGCAAGTTGCGCGAAGCCGATTATCGCAACGGATGTACCCGGATGCCATCAGGTCGTTGAGGATAATTACAACGGGTTCCTGTGTCGCATGAAAGATTCAGATGATCTGGCCAGCAAAATGAGCCGCATGGCCGATATGGATGATAGCACGCTACGTTTATTTGGAGAAA
>JBBRFP010000296.1:0-3638 GCA_038241465.1 Cytophagales bacterium
ATGGGTGCTTTTTGCCAGATGTCAAGCGCCTTACCTTCGGCAAGACCTTCCTTTATGTCCACCAACACAATTTCATTCGCAACTTCACGGTAAGCGAGCACATCGGCACAAGTGGCACCCACATTTCCGGCACCGACAACAGTTATTTTCATCTTAGTAATTGATTATAAATTAAGGAACACGCTATTTTTTGAGGACGCAAGTTATCAATGAATAAAGGAAACCAAAAAAGATATGCGATTTAAATGTGCACGACCGCTATTTCCAAAACAGATTTTGATTGTGTGGTGACCTTAAAACGATCGTCGACCCTGTGGCCTACAATCCAAACGATTTCGCCGCCTGATTCCAACACTGTGACATCATTTTTATCCGTCAGAGAAATCTTCTCGTCAATCAGGAAATCGCTCACTTTTTTGTTACCGCCCAGACCTAATGGAGAAAAACTATCTCCATGGCGCCATTTGCGCCATAACATTGGAAACTTTATTTTGCCACGATCAAATGAACCGGTCTCGCGCTTCGCTTGAATAGTTTTTCCGTTACCTGTCTTTAATTTCAAAATCCACGGCCCGAGCGCTGCCTTATCCTGCCCCTCTTCAATAAATATCTCTGTCATCATCTCTTTTATGGGCGACACAATAATGTGTTCCCGGTCAATTACTGCGAGGTGAGTGGACGACGAAAATTGTTTGCCTGGTTGCGCATCAATTGCATTCACTAATTGCACACACCGGTCCCAGTCAAAACCAAAAGGACGTAGCCACTCATAGCATACAAAGGCTGGATGTTGCAGCATCTTTAGGAGATTCTTGTCGAGGAGAAGACGTTCTCCTTCTGATCGGGTAATCGAATCTTTTAACTGACCAAGTCCTCTTTGCATAATCTCATACGCTCCTTGAATTTTCTCAAGAGAATTATTGAATGTTTCCTCCAGTGAGGGATTGATCTCTTTTAACTTTGGAATGACCTCATGCCGGATGAAGTTCCTTTGATAATCATCAGACGCATTACTGCTGTCTTCCCTCCATTTAATATTTTTCTCCGCTGCAAAAGATTGAATTTCTTCGCGTGTAGCAAACAAGAGCGGACGAATCACTTTTTCGTTCTTCACTGGTATTCCAGTCAAATGATCGAGGCCGCCGCCTTTCGCCCACCGCGATAAAACTGTCTCAATATTATCATTCAGATGGTGAGCCGTTGCAAGCCAATGATAGTTTCCATCCTCCATCACCGTATCAAACCATTGGTACCGGAGATTTCTTGCCGCCATTTGAATCGAAATACCTTTTTGTTCGGCATAATTCTTGGTCTCAAAGCGCTGGGTGACAAACTTGACCTCTAATTGTTTGCAACGACTGGAAACAAGCTCTTCATCCTGATCCGACTCTTTACCTCTTAGTTGAAAATTGCAATGCGCCACCCCGATCGTATATCCCGCCTCGCTGAACAGATCAAGCATCACCATCGAATCGAGTCCGCCGCTGACGGCCAGCAGGATCCGATCGCGTGGATCGGCAAGATCATGTCGGATAATAAAATTCCTAAACCGGGTGAGCATCCTCAAAATTATCAAAAGTCTCCCGGTCTCCCTGTCTTTTCTACCTTTGCCTGCTGAAATGAAAAAAGTAGCCCTCGTTTTTCTTGCTATTGCCTGCACTACGGCTTGTTTTGGCCAGAAGAAGGTCAAATTACAACAAGCCAACACCCTTCGAGGTCAAATGACAAATGGGGTCCGCATCGACTGGGTGATCGGCGACGTGATCTTTGTGCAGAATGAGACCACAATTTATTGCGACTCCGCTATTTTCAACCGGGCGGAAAACACCATACAGGCTTATGGAAAGATCAGGATTCTGGAGGGTGATTCGGTTACCTGTACTGCTTCAGGCCTTTCTTATGATGGTAATAAGAAGATCGCTTATTTGAGAAAGAATGTAGTCTTTACAAAACTCCAAACTGCGACCTTGTATACCGACTTCCTCGACTACGACAGAAACAAGAACGAAGCAAGATATTTCAACAAGGGCAAGCTGGTAGACAGCACCAACACACTGACCAGTAAAAAAGGTTATTATAATCTATATAACAATCTTGCATCATTTAAGACAGACGTGGTCGGTGTCAACAAGGATTACACGATGACTTCGGACACCTTGCAATACAGCAGTAAGAGCAAATTCGTTTTTTTTCGTGCGCTTACAAAGCTTGAAGACAAAGAGGGTGGAGTAGCTTATTATGAAAATGGTTTCTACGATACAAAAGAGAAGAAATCTGATCTTGTAGATGGTGTTTTTGAGACACCAAGCTATCGCCTGAAGGGCAACCGGCTCTATCTCGATAACATTAGAAAACTATACAAAGCACAAGGCAACGTTGCGATGACATCGAAAGGATAGAACATGACCATTTATGGTGATGATGGTTATTACGATCGCGTTTCCGGAGAATCAAAAGTTTACGGCCACTCATATGTAGCCCGCGTGATGGATGAAAAAGACACGCTCTTTATTTCCGCAGACACCCTGATGTCGGTTGAGAACAAAGACCCGAAAAAGAAGAAGCTGCTGGCTTGGAATAATGTAAGAATTTTCAAAAAAGACCTCCAGGGACGGGCAGATTCAATGGTTTATATCGCCAGTGATTCAATCCTGTATTTCTACCGTGATCCAGTTCTTTGGACGGATGAGAATCAGATGACAGCCGATTCGATACACATGTTGTTAAAAAATAAAAATATCAACCGCATTTATATGCGATCCAACTCGTTTGTCGTGTCTGAAGACACCCTTCATAATTATAATCAGATCAAGGGCCGGACGATGACTGCATTTTTTGACGGGAAGAACATCGATCATGTAATTGTTACCGGCAATGGAGAGAGCGTTTATTTTGCCTTGCAAGAAAAGGATGAAAAAGGTAAAGTTGATGACAAAGGGAAGAAAGTGACTTATCAGATCGTCTCGGGCATGAACAAGATCATCTGTAGTAACATGAGGATTAACTTCAAACTGGGAAAAGTGAATAATATCAGTTTCTATATTAAACCCGATGCATCTTTTATTCCACCGCACGACCTAAAACCCGAGGACAAGTTGCTGAAGGGATTTATTTGGAGAGGCAGCGACCGGCCGACCCGCCGTGGTGTCGGGGAAAGCAAGAAATAATTGTATATACCCGCCCCGCAACGGGGGATTCATTAAAATTATTGTTTGATGGAATCTTTTTTTATCTTTTTCTTTTGAGTTGACAACCCTTTCCAGTACCTTTTCCAATGACTAGGTGTTGCTGAAATATGAAACGGTTTATAGTCCTTCTTTTGGTCTTGGCGTCGGGTGCTTCCGCGTCGGCTCAAAGTTTCGAATGGATTGATCGTCAGGAGAATTTTCAGGCAGGCCTCGGGCAAACCCTCCGCATTCCCATCCGAATTAAAAATACATCTGACAGAGCTCAGTTCTTTATCATTAGAAAAGTCCAGGGGGACCTGCAATCAAACCAAAAAGCCTATTTCTGCCTCGGCGAAGAATGTTATGACCCTGGTGTTGATCAGTTTTCTAAACGGATCGAACCGGGCGAAACTACCACGAATTTGTTTTTTGTAGTTGAATCCGGCCTTGTTTCTACCGTGAACTCTTTCC
>JBBRFP010000297.1:0-3623 GCA_038241465.1 Cytophagales bacterium
ACTCTT
Organism: Cytophagales bacterium; assembly: GCA_038241465.1. Lineage (GTDB taxonomy): Bacteria > Bacteroidota > Bacteroidia > Cytophagales > Cyclobacteriaceae > ELB16-189. The sequence continues at coordinate 7 of JBBRFP010000297.1, forward strand.
GCAATAGTGCCAGATTGGACAAAAATGGCTGAATCTTTTTAGTAAAATCAGTCGGGTGCTGCGGATCAACAAAGATTCCACACTTATTACTTTCTATTTCCTTTCTTATCCAGCCACCAAAATTTACAATAATAAGTTTACCGGCTGCCAGTCCGTCGAAGAATTTATTAGGAGAACCCGTTTCAAGGATTGGAACATTTTTGTAACAAACAAACGCTGCGTCAGTAACATTTAGAATTTCTTTGACTGTATCACGATTCGCAAATGCGACAAAAGAAATATTCTGCAATCCAAGTCTCTTCGCATTTGATTTCAAATCAGCTTGCATTGCGCCGTCACCACATAGTATGAAGTGAACCGGAAGCTCCGATTTGCGCGAAGCGTTTGCACATTCCAATAGATAATCGAGGCCGTTAGCAATACCCAATGCGCCAATGTACGACACAACAAATTTTCCTTTGACGTCAAACCGGTCTTCAAGTCCATGTCTCTTAACTTCTGGATAAAAGAATTCACAATCTGCCATGTTCGGAATGAGATGGACCTTTTTATCAAGCACTTTCTTTTCTATGGCAGACTGGATCGCCGTTGAAAGAGCAATAATTGATTCTGCATGTCTGTAGATTAAACGCTCTAGTACATACAGAGATCTCTTTAAAAATATGTTTTTAATGAATCCCAATTGAATCGGAGCATCCGGCCAAAGGTCTCCCACTTCAAAATAATAAGGAATATCCTTTCTGAACTTCAACCACCTGGCTACCAGACCGACCGTAAGCGGTACAGAAATAGCATAACATCGTTCTATGCCCTCCAATTTAACCGCAAGTCTTGATGCACCCATAGCAAATTTTCGAAAGGCCGCTACGCGTGCAGTGAACGAAAAACGATTGTCATATGGCACGGGCAAATAGTGAACCTCAATCCCTTCAAAGCTTTCCTTCTTATAAGTAGATTCGCCGTGCGAGGTAATAACGACTACCTGATGGCCCCCCTCGACAAGGGCCCTGGCCAGATAGTATGACCGGATTGCTCCACCTCCCTGCGGGGTCTTAAAATACTGATGGAGTATCAAAATTTTCACGACGCAAAGAAAGTAAAACGGCTAATAGCGAATAGCGATTTCAGCGGTGCTTTTTAAAGATTTCCGCAGTATGCTCATTTATTTTTACCTTTTGCTTATGGAAGCGATAAATCTCGTCAATGTTACACATAGAATCGGCGATCGCTCGATCTTGAGTAACATCTCCATTGGCTTCGCTGAAAGAAAAGTCACTGCAATCATTGGAAAAAGTGGAAGTGGAAAATCAACGCTTTTAAAAACAATCAATGGGCTGGTAAGGCCTGCCCAAGGGCAAATCAGTCTGTTCGAATCACTAATTGATTATACCAACCTTCCGTCTCATCGAAAAAAAATCGGTTACGCTGTTCAGGGAATTGGGCTATTCCCGCACATGACGGTCGCAGAGAATATTCTATTGCCCGCTAAAGCTCACCTTAAAAATGCAGACGGTCGAAAACGTCTTGATGAGCTGATAAATCTGGTGAGTCTTCCAGATCATATATATAAAAAGTATCCACATGAGCTTTCCGGTGGAGAACAGCAACGTGTGGGAATTTGCCGTGCCTTGTTTCTTGACCCTCCTATCCTTTTAATGGATGAACCGTTTGGTTCTCTGGATCCATTAACCCGTTATGAAATTCACGGTGAGTTCATCAGGTTACAACAGAAGTCGCCACGCACTACGTTGCTCGTTACACATGACATGCGTGAAGCAAAGAAACTGGCAGATGATATTTTAGTGATCGATAATGGAATGATTCAACAATTCGGGCCAGCGAAAGAAATCTTTGAACACCCAGCTACTGATGTAGTTAGGGAGCTTTTAATGATTGCAGAGGCATGAGAAAAATCATTGTGTTAATGTTTCTTTTGCTGTCTTGCTTCTCACAAGCACAAACCATTCGTGTTGGGGCAAAGCATTTTAATGAAGGCTACATTATAAGTGAAATTATTTCGCAGCTTCTCGAAAACAATGGCTATCGGGTTGACCGGGTTTATAATCTTGGTGGAACGCTTGTTTGTTTTGAGGCTTTAAAAATCGGAGCGATTGATGTTTATCCAGAATACACCGGAACAATTTCATCTGAAATCTTAAAATTAAAAGGAAAGCCGTCCGACGACGAAATTACTGAGCAACTCGGCGGACGGTTCCAAATGGAGATATCACGATCAATGGGTTTTAGCAATTCATATGGACTAGTAATGCTTCGCGGATTCGCGGTGGAAAAAAATATCTTAAATATTTCTGACCTCCGTCAACATCCTGATATCGTGATTGGGCTCAGCTATGAATTTTTAAAACGCCAGGATGGATGGGATAATCTTGCAGCGGCCTACGACCTATCACTAAAACCAAAGGCGTTAGAGCATGGCCTTGCCTATGAGGCCCTTCGCAATTCTAAAATAGAACTCACGGATGCCTACACCACTGATGGAGAAATTGCCAGATACGACTTGGTTGTACTTAAAGATGATCTTGAATTTTTTCCAGAATACGAGGCCGTTTCGATGATTTCACAAGGCCTTGACAAGGATATAAAAGCGATTTTGTCCAAGCTGGATGGTCAATTGAATGAACAAGAGATCCAGGCACTGAACGCTTCAGTTCTTTTTGATAAAAAGAGCTTTAACGAAGTGGCTGGTGATTTTCTGAGAAGAAAAGATCTTGCATTGATGAACAGCGCCACACCAACCGTTTCGCGATGGGCGGATATTCTGGCGAAAACGGGAACGCATCTTGCACTGACATTTGGTGCTCTATTTTTGGCAATATTCTTTGCTATTCCTCTTGGGATCTATATCTATTGGCACCCTGCTATTGCTAAACCAGTATTATATGTTGTTGGACTTCTTCAAACTATTCCATCGATTGCGTTACTGGCGATTGCTATTCCTGTGTTGGGAATAGGAACGATCCCGGCGTTGGTCGCACTTTTCCTTTATGCCCTGCTTCCTATTCTTCGAAATACTGTCACCGGACTTCAATCTGTTGACCCATTACTGAAAAACGTATCAGAAGGAATGGGTCTTACAAAAAGTCAAAAGCTTCGATGGATAGAATTTCCGCTGGCAAGTCCAGTTATCCTTTCGGGAATTCGCACAGCATCGGTGATTAATGTTGGTACAGCAACGCTCGCCGCTTTTATTGGCGCAGGGGGATTGGGAGAATTTATTGTGACTGGGTTGGCGCTGAATAATACTCAGTTGATCTTGCAGGGCGCCATACCTGCCGCCCTGTTAGCCATTGTGATGGAATTATTATTTGAACTAATAGGACGGTGGGCAATCCCAAAACATCTTCGGGCTTAGTTTAAAATCAATACGTTGCTATTTGCTCATCAAAATAACACCAAGCCCACTGCTCGCCTGGCTCGGAAGAAATAGCAACAGAGTGATTCTCTTTTTCGGCATGCCTGCTGGCGTGTTGATTCGACGAAGAATCATGCACAAACTTGATGGCCATTGCTCCTTCGCCTACCGCTGAGGCAACCCGTCCTGATCTTGATCACTGCTTTAAAATTATCACGTACATTAGATAGGAGACGCTTTAGTT
>JBBRFP010000298.1:0-3621 GCA_038241465.1 Cytophagales bacterium
GCTTCCGTTCCTTTAGGGCCCTTTAGATATTTTGTTACCTGAAGATTGGTTAACCCGATGTTGGCGATGGTGGTATCGCCTACCTTGATAATCTTATCTCCTGAGCGCAAGCCCACTGCTTCTGACGGACCACCACTTAAGGCAGTAACGACTACAAGCGTGTCATGGAATATGCTGAACTCAATTCCTATCCCCTCAAAATTCCCCTGGAGATCTTCATTTGCCTCACGCCGCTGACTGATCGGTATGTAAGATGAGTGAGGATCGAGCTTATCAAGCATGTGGTGAATCGCGTCATCTACCAGCACTTCTGTTTTGGTAGAGTCGACGTATTCATTTTTTATGAGTCCAAGAACCTCTCTCAGTTTCTGCATGTCATTCCCCATCGGTTTTCCGGGTATGGAGGTCGAATTAAGGCTGGCTCCAATAAGAACCCCAGCCGCCAGGCCGATACACAAAACCAGTGGAAGGCCTATTTGGCGCGGACTATTGTTGATTTCACTCATAGAAAGATCTTCCTAACCTAAACGGCAAAGATGCGTCAAAGTTCAGATTCAGCGAAACTGGGCCAGAATGAATCTTGCAGAAGGGCGCTCGTATTTTTATCTTTACCCCTCTATGGAAAAAGCCGGACTCCGTAACAGGCGAATAGCAGACTTGGTCGAACAGGATAATGTTCGGGCATATGTTCTTTATTATTTCGGTATCCGGTTTTATGAATATTCCGAAAAGACACTCGAGGAAGTTTGTCATCTCAGGGGTCTCAAGGTGGAAAATATGATGAAGCAACTCGAATCACCAACTCACGCATTGTCGGAAGAGAGTCTCCCACTAATCACCTACCCGATTGATCTTATCATTGAGTACTTGAAGCATGCCCATTTTTTGTTTTTGAAGAGAACTCTTCCTTACATATCAAGACTCGTCGAAAGCTTCAAAGCAGAACATAAGGCTTACGAGTCGATTGCAAAAGATCTGAAGACCTTGTTCCCACTATTCGTTGAAGATTTTGTTCATCACATCTACGAAGAGGAAGCGAAGTTATTCCGCTATATTTCGATGCTCGATAGCGCTGATAAGGGAAAGTTCAATCCATCAAGGTTATATTATATGATGGAACGGTATTCGTTGCGGCGCTTTGCGGCGGAGCATGAAGTACATGATGACGAGATGGAAGGTATCCGCAAGATCACTCAGGATTATAAGGTTGACGGTTCAACGCCGCTTCATGTGCGTGTTATTTATTCCGAGCTGACAGCCCTTGAAAAAAGTCTACAAGTCCATGCACGTATTGAGAACGAGATCCTTTTTCCCAAAGCCATGATGTTGGAAACCCAGATCAAGACTTCTTACTTGGAGAAGGTGAAGTTCAATTAGTGCTCTAAGGATATACGTGTAGAAGAAAATTAGTTTTGATTTTTCCAAAACTATAGCTCATGGCAAGAATCTTGGCAATTGATTATGGATTGAAGAGAACCGGAATAGCAGTCACGGATCTGAATCGAATAATTGCTACTGCGCTGCAGACTGTGCAAAGCGAAACGCTTATAGATTTTCTATCGACCTATTTTCAAAAGGAACCCGTTGATCAATTAGTGGTTGGAATGCCCAAAAGGCTCAACAATGAAGACACCGATATGACGGCCCCGGTCAGAAAGTTGATTCAAGAGCTTGGTAAAAAGTTCCCTGACAAACCAGTGGCCTTGATTGATGAACGATTTACAAGTTCAATTGCGCTTCAAACTATGATTGACGGAGGTATGAGTAAAAAGAATCGTCGGGTGAAAGGGAATGTCGATAAGATTAGCGCCACACTTATCTTACAGTCTTATATGGAATCGAATAAATAGGTATTCCTAGTGGTGTGAAGCCATTAGTAAAAAGTGAGTTGTAGTTTATACTTAGCATTTGCAGTTTGCCATCAAACACATTTCCCCACTTTTCCATACCTTTGGAGTTCATTGTCTTAAAGAATGGTTTACCCAATAGTCATGTACGGAGACCCGGTGTTGCGCAAACGGGCCAAGGAAATCGAAAAAACCACCATCGATATAAAAGCGTTTGTTCAGGATATGTTTGATACGATGTACGCGGCTCACGGCATTGGACTGGCAGCTCCACAGATCGGAAAAGGTATTCGTGTGTTTGTGGTGGACGGGACCTCACTCGATGATCTTGAGGATGAAGATATGACTGGTTTCAAAAAGGTCTTTATTAATCCTGAACTATTGGAAGAGACGGGAGATGAATGGGAATTTGAAGAAGGTTGTTTAAGTATTCCGAATATCCGCGAGAACGTTTACCGTCATGAGAATTTAAAGATCAGGTATCGCGACGGAGAATGGAACCTTAAAGAAGAAGAGTACGATGGAATGAAAGCCAGGATTATTCAGCATGAGTATGATCACCTCGATGGAAAGATGTTTGTGGATTATCTCTCGCCATTGAAAAAGAGAATGCTAAAAGGGAAATTGACGGATATCAGCAAAGGAAATGTTGATACGGAGTATAGGATTATCGCGCCGTTGCGGAAATAGGTTCCAAGAGTCCAACTTTCGACATTCGCGTTTAGCGCTTTTCGTTCCGCGTTAAAAAATATCGAGCAAAAAGTCTGAGCATCAAATGCTGAAAAAGTGAGTTTTCATAACTCATGTTTTTTCATGTATACTTTATATGGCCCAGCCTTGAGTCATCTGGCACCTTAACTATAATATCTCCCAGCACCCTCACCTGACACGCTAATCGTTCATTATTTTTCAAAAGGCCTAGTAATCCGTATTTCTTCTCAGCGGGCGTAAGGCTGCTTAGATTTTCCATTCCTTGTGAGACGATCATTTTACAGGAAGTGCAGCGCCCTTTTCCGCCGCATTCGTGCATCCAGTCAATATAATTGGCCTGGAACTGGTAAAGAGCTGTTTTATTCACGTCTGTGAGCAATAGCTCTTTTTGTGCAAGATTTTCTATGATTATCTTTACCATCGTTCAAAATCGTTCTACCTGTTCTCTCTGCTTACCATGGATGAAAAAATCAGTTTAAAGGCGCTGGAGGATTACAGCGATGACTTCGCTTCGAAGGTAACAGCTTCTTTCTTTTCCGCGAAAGAAAAAATTACCGGCCCCGAGATATTGAAACTATGTGATGTTAATCAGATCAACCTGTTTGTCATCCGGGAATTGCTTCATGTATGGAAGCACGAAAGCATCAAACTCAAGAGTCCGTTTTTTGATTACACGGCTAAGCCGGTCGCAGATGCGCTTGCAAAATTTCAAAACTTGTTATCAAACCATATTTCAATCTCCCGCGAGAACTTCCAGCCGCTGTTGAAGAAAGCAGTTCACCAAACGCTGTTCTTGATTTTGGATCCTTATGATTTTTATGCCGAAACACTTGACAATGGATTGGGAGGTCAATTAAACGTCGAGGATCTTAAGAATGATGTTAAATACGTAAAAATTAATCTCACACCACTTGAAAAATTACTCAGGTCATTGGATGAGAAAAGCATGACAACTATTTCAGGCAATGAGGCTTTCGCACTATTGGACAGAATTTTGGACGAAGTGAATTTTACTCCTGAAGATATAGATGATTACGTGATAAAATTCTCTGCCATCATGCCA
>JBBRFP010000299.1:0-3617 GCA_038241465.1 Cytophagales bacterium
AGACTCTTACCATTAAGTGAAAGATGTACCGACGCTCGCAGGCGTTTATCCCGGTAGTCCAACGACTGGCATACCTCGCATTGGCACCCTATCACGGGTACTCCTTGCGATGTGCCGGTGCCGAGAAATGTAATTTTCAACTAAGTTTTACTTCCTGTTGCGCGAGCTCTTCGTATAGTTTGAGATTTTTTTCGCTGAACCTGGCTGTATCCAGTGCTACCGTGCGAAAGATCTCCAGCAGAATATTGATCTTACCCTCGGTGTTAAAAAACTTGTTCAGGATAATGATCTTTTGATCGCGAAGGAGGCAATATCCCGATTTAAAATTTCCCTTTTCATAGCGAAGAAAATAATCTGATTCGGCAATGAGGTCTTCGAGCTTGATAAGAAACTGATTCGTGTATTTGATCATTCGTAGTGGCGAATTTGTGGCAAGTTAGAAACAAAAAAGATTAAAGATTAAAGATTGAAGACGAAAGTTTGTTCGTGGGCCTGATTAATCGCCCAATATAGTGGGCGCACTTTAGGGGCTGTGGGCAACTTTTCTTTTATTTACATACTGTGACCTCATCCAAAACTTTAATAGTGATTGTTGGGCCGACGGCGGTGGGAAAGACGGACCTCGCGATCCGAATAGCAGAGTATTTCCAAACAGAAATAATTTCAGCTGACTCGCGACAGATATATAAAGAGCTTGAAATAGGAACAGCAAAGCCCACGCCAGCCGAATTGGCGAGGGTCGGGCATCATTTTATAAATACGCGATCGATCACAGAGGAATACGACGCTGGAACTTATTCAAAGGAGGCAAGGCAAAAAATCGACCAGTTGTTCTTAGCGCACGACTGGCTTGTTATGTGTGGTGGTTCGGGATTGTATGTAAAGGGAGTGCTCGAAGGTTTCGACGACCTTCCCGATGTTGCACCTGAAGTGAGACACCGGATTATCATCGAATACGATCAGAAAGGTTTAGCATGGTTACAAGAAGAAGTATTCCTTAACGATCCTGACTATTTCGCGATGGTTGATCGACAGAATCCGCAGCGGCTCATGAGAGCACTGGAAGTAATTCGTAGCACGGGTAAACCATTTTCGGGCTATAGAAAGAAAGAAAAAATTGACCTTCCATTCAACGTGATTAAAATTGGCCTCGAGCTGGCTAAGGAAGAACTGTACAAACGGATCGATGATCGCATGGATGTAATGATAGAGCGGGGACTGTTCGAAGAGGCAAAAAGATTTTTTGCTTTCCGGAACCATAATTCTTTGCAAACGGTGGGCTATCAGGAAACGTATGGGTTTTTTGAAGGTGTGTATGATCGGGACGAAGCAATAAGACTAATGAAGAGGAATTCAAGGCGGTATGCTAAAAGGCAGATGACGTGGTTTAAGAGGGACGGGGAAATTAAATGGTTTGGGCCGGGGGACTGGGAGGGGGTTTTGAAATATGTAAGGGAGGTTCGAAGTTCGAAGTTCTAAGTTGAAGTTCAGAGTTCAGAGTTCGAAGTTCAGAGTTCGAAGTTCAAGGTTCAGAGTCCGTGTGAGGTGTACCCAATTAAAAAAAAGAACTCTCAGCTAATGAAGAGAAGATCGTTTATAAAATCAGCAGGTCTATTTGCGGCGACTTTGTCGTCAGGGGCCACTTTCGCGAATATTTCATTTCCGGAAACGGGGTTAAAGATCGTGCTGCGGGGCGGCAGATCTTTTTACCAGAATCAATGGCAGATATTGGATATCGGAATTGATGACAAAGGAAGGCTAAAGATTGGTCAGGCGAATTCCTTGACGGCTGAACAGATCATTGATGTAGCAGGCAAAATTGTTTCGCCTGGCTTTATTGATATTCTCTCCGATAATTCAGCTTCCCCGCAAAAGACCTTTAAGATAGTTGAGAAGTTTAAAGTTACTGATGGCGTAACGACAGCGCTGCAAATGCATGGAGGTAATGCAACTACTGCAAGCTACTATTTAACCTTCGGATCTTTGCCGCACTATATCAACTTTGGTGTATCAACAGCGGTCATGCATATCCGATATGCAGTTTCCGGTTTGGCAGAGAGAAGGAAGAGGGTTGAGAAGTGCCTGGAAGAAGGAGCGCTGGGTGTTTCGCACAGCATCGAATACCAACCAACGCCATTTGAAGAAACGCTTGAGTATGCAAAGCTTGCAAAGAAGTACGATCGCACATTCTTTCTCCATTTGCGATATTCTTCCTCGGAACAAGAACTGGAAGGAGTAGATGAAGCAATCAGGATTGCAAAAAACAGTGGCGCCCGTGTTCACATAGATCACCTGCACTCGACCGGTGGCACCTATCATATGGCCCAGGCGCTCGCGATGATTGAAAAAGCGAACGCGGATGGTTTAAGAATGACATGCTGCGTTTATCCTTATTCATTTTGGGCAACCTATCTACATTCAAAACGATTTGATGAAGGCTGGCAGAAGCGATATGGACTCACTTACAATGATCTTCGTTTGGTTGGAACAGGAGAGCGATTAACAAAAGAGAGTTTTGTAAAGTATCGTGCGCTTCACAGGCTTGCTGCCGTTCCGGAAGGAACATTACCACTTGAAAATACGGTTGATCTTGCTTTGAAGAAAGATTTTTGCATGATTGGATCCGACGGTGGAATAGAATATGAGCCACATGCCAACTCCCATCCGAGAGGAGCTGGGTGTTTTGCCACCGCTCTACGTCATGGGCTTGATATTGGAATGCCGTTGGAAAAGATTCTTGAAAAAGTAACGGCACTTCCGAGAAGCATCATATTGCCAGCGATGAACGATCGCGGTGTGCTTAGCGATGGAGCGTGGGCCGACTTGACTGTTTTTGATCAAACGCAGATCAATGCAAAAGCAACCGTGGAAAATCCCAATCAGTTTTCTGATGGGATAGAGATGGTACTCGTTAACGGAAAAATTGCTTGCCGAAATAGAACCCCAGGAGCCACTGCCGGTGTCGCAATTCGTTACTAAATTTGTACATGCCAGAAGAAAGCCAGTTAAGGAACGTCCTGATCATCACCTATTACTGGCCCCCTTCCGGGGGAAGTGGTGTTCAGCGATGGTTAAAATTCGTAAAGTATTTACCCACATTTGGCTGGAAGCCATTCGTATTTACTCCGGCAAATCCATCCTTTGAGATAAGCGATGAAACCTTATTGAAAGATGTTCCGAAAGAAGCGGAGGTGATCCATTTTCCAATCTGGGAACCGTACAACCTGTTCAGGCAAGTATCCAAGATCGCTGGTAATAAACCAGTAAGTCAAATCGACCTTGTTGCTGCCGGAAAAAAAACGTTCTTTCAACGTATTACAAGCTGGATCAGGGGTAATGTGTTTATACCAGACGGAAGAGTTTTCTGGGTACGACCGGCAGTTAAATTTTTACCTGATCTGATCAAGTCAAAAGGGATTAGCACCATTATTACGACAGGTCCGCCACATAGCCTTCACCTCATCGGATTAAAGCTGAAGAAGAAATATCCTAATCTGCATTGGATTGCGGATATGCGTGATCCGTGGAGCGAATGGGATTTCCTCGATACACTTTCGCTGTCCTCCCTGGCAAGAAGCAAGCATCGCAGTCTTGAGCGAGCCGTGCTCAAAGATGCA
>JBBRFP010000300.1:0-3595 GCA_038241465.1 Cytophagales bacterium
ATTCGTTGGAAAGAGATGACAAAAGGATTTTTGTGTCAAAGGCAATGGATCACCTGAATGAATCAGACCGCCTTGCGATACAACTCTTCTACATCAAGGAATTTTCGCTGGAGGAAGTCGCTGAATTAATGGGGCAAAATATGAATACGTTAAAAGTTCGTCTCCACAGGGCGCGCCAGCGCTTAGCCGACGTCTTAAAGAAAATATTAAAAGAAGAAGCATTAACTTTATAAATATGGAGAAGATCAGCAGCGCTCAGGAGGATTTATTGCTTGACTATCTTGATGGAATCTTGAATGATAAAGAGATCATGGAGGTAAAAAAGCAATTGGAAAACTCAACGTTACTTCAGGAACGGCTGGAGGAGTTACGTTCATTGAATGAATCGCTGATGAGCATACACTCCACACTTGAAGCACCTTCACCATTATTCGTTAACAAGGTAATGAAGAATCTGCATTCAGGATCGTATTCAAATGCTCTCTCCCCACGGAATGGCCTGCTGTTATTAGGAGGTGTTATAATCGCAGTAGGTTTTCTCATGGCAATGGTAAGCGCAGGAGTATTTGATCAAACAACAGTGGTTTCATTAGACAAAGTCATTCCTGTAAAAGACTATTTTCAACAGTCATTACCAGTGATTTCGATCAACAGCAAGTTGATCATCAAGATCATCATTGGATTGAATATGGCACTGGTGTTTGTTGTGCTGGATAGGACGGTATTGAAACCGTTTTTTCAGAGGAGAGCGGGACTGCAGTTGTAGAAGGGGGAAGTTGAGGAGACAGAAGAGAGGCATCTAGCCGTCCCACCCTTGTTTTAATTGCGCTTGGGTTACATGAGATTTTTCAGAAGCAAAATGATGCAAAATGCAAATGCCATGAAGCCCATAAATAGAAGTAGAGAGAAAACACGCTCTTTCATGGTGGGTTTATAGCCTTCATCAATCCCCTCAACCCGTGCCATTCCATGCTTTGATGAAAAAACTATTGTAGGCGTTCTGCTAATAATGGGGTAGTCCTGAAAAAATAAGAAAGTAAGCACTCGAAAGAAGCCCACAAACAGCAGGGGAAGTCCGGCTGCGAATAACGAAAGTAGACTGAAAAAGGTCAAATATTGTTTCAGAACACTTATGCAAAATATAGCGAGTCCGACAATGGCGAATCGCTTAAAGAGGTTATTGTCAATAATTCTTTGCGAATGGAAAAACATACCGAACCAACCAACCAGTCCGATAGCTGCAGAGAATAGATCGTTGTGTTGCGCCTTGTTAAAATCATAATTCATACACTCTGCAAAGGTTGCAGCCAACACAATCACTAAACAAACAGTCAGTGAAATTTTGTCGTTTGCTTTGTTGCTTTTTCTTGCCACCAACTATCGAATTATTAGAAAAGGCCTTTGCCTTTCTAAAAATAAACAAATGAGATCAAAGAATTTTTATTTTGCCCCCTTGGTCCACCACCTAATGAGCTAAACAAAAACCTCGATGAAATTTCTTTTCCATCGCGTTCTAACCGTCGGCTTCATTTTGTCAATTAATGTCGAACAAAAAACATCGAATAATGAATGTCGAAGTTGGAGTTCATCTTTGTTAGAGTAGAATTAAGAGGTCGCCCAGGCCTTCCCAACTTCACTTAATGGCACACAGCCGTGGAACGCACCCGGTACTGCCTCATACTGTAATACTTGCTCCGCTCCGATCTGCGATGTAAAGAATCCCGACACAGTCAGTTCTTTTGTCGTCAAAAAGAAATGCCTTGCATCCGGTGATCCAAAAATCTCCTTGATCTTGTTCGTTTTCTTATCAACAGTCATGTTGAAGTTACCGGTACGGAAATAAGCTTTTAATTCAAGACTATCAGGAGCTGTTGCCATTTCTGGCGTACCATACTCTTTATGGATGTCAGAACTGAAGGGCTCTGTGTACAACTGACCAACAAGTTTCCTCTTCACGCGCTCAATATTTCTCGACGATTCAACAGCGTCTTTATTCAATTTAGTAGCGAGCTCAAGCTTCTTTGCCTCGTCCAGGTCAATAAAAGAATCTCCCATGAGTGCCTTGGATTCGTCATCGAACGCTTTGATCGATTCAAGATATCTGGCCTGGTCCCTTTTCTTGTAGCATTGTTCTAAAACCTGATCAATGAAATGGGGCACACCTGCTTCAATGGCTCCACCGGTATCAGTCTTTGGAATGATGACTTGCGCCAACGATTCTACGATCCTTGCCTGATCTTCGTTGAAGAAGACAGGCTTGTATGTTAATTCAGGGGATGCCTTACATCCATTCATGATACCTGCGAGCACAGGCGCTGATACGGCATAGCCAAGAACAAGTCCCGCGCGCTGCAATGCTTCTCTTCTGTTCATCTTTTTAATTTTTATCGAATTAATAATTCAAATCAGATATTCCCTTTTTTCAATTCACTTACCGCATGATCAACCGCCCGCGCTGTAAAAGCCATATAGGTCAATGATGGATTTACGCACGCTGCCGACGTCATGAACGAACCATCCGTAACATATACATTCTTACAAGCATGCACCTGGTTGTTGGAATTCAAGACTGACGTTTTTGGATCTTTACCCATCCGGGCTGTTCCCATCTCATGAATACCCAGCCCGATACCTCCGGCATTGTCGTTCATCTTGATATTCTTAACACCTGCAGCTTCCAGCATTTCCGCAGCATCATTCTTCATATCAACACGCATCTTCAATTCATTCTCGCGTAATACCGCATCAAAAGTGAGTGTAGGCAATCCGAACTTATCTTTCAGATCTTTATTAAGTGTTACTCGATTATCCGCATAGGGCAGGATTTCTCCAAATCCACCCATGCCGATCGTCCACATACCTGGTGTCGTAACGGCTTCTTTCAATTCCTTACCGATACTAAGTTCAGCTACCATTCGCTGCCATCCTTGACGGCTTCCACCGCCCTGATATCCAAAGCCGCGGAGGTAATCACGCTTGTCGCTTCCAACATTGCGATACCGTGGGATATAAAATCCGTTTGCTCTTCTTCCTGACAAGTATTTATCTTCTGAACCTTCAACTTCTCCACTTGCCCCAACGTTTAAATGGTGGTCCATGATGTTACGCCCAAGCTGATCGCTATCATTGCCAAAACCATTTGGAAAACGTGTTGAGGTTGAATTCAATAAAATATGGGTAGAACCAAATGTCGAAGCACAAAGGAAGATCACTTTTGCATAGTACTCAATCTGTTCTCCGGTCTCAGCATCTTGTATTCTTACACCAGTTGCCTTGCCTTTCGCCTCATCATAAATCAGACTATGAACTATTGAATTTGGACGCAATGTCATATTGCCTGTTTTTTCTGCAGCGACTAGTGTTGACGCGACACTGCTGAAATAAGCTCCATAAGGACATCCCCTGCTACAAAGATTTCTAAACTGACACGTTCCTCGCTGAGGACTGTGTGCCAATGGTGCAGTAAGATGGGCAGTACGTCCGATGGTAAGAGCACGATCGAATTTTTCTTTCATCGATTTCTTCAGATCAAGCTCGACGCATGTCAACTCCATCGGAGGAAGATACTTTCCATCAGGAAGCTGAGGCAGACCAT
>JBBRFP010000301.1:0-3589 GCA_038241465.1 Cytophagales bacterium
ACTTACCGTGAGGTTTCTGTGTCGGACCGCCTGGAACACTTAAGTGACCAATCGAATAATACGTGGGCACGCGGTCAAGAACCTCCAACGTTTTAACATTCCATTTTACTATTTCCGAAGAGACAAACATGGATGTGTAGGCATTTCCTTTTTCATCAAATTCTGTGTGAAGTGGTCCAAGTCCAGGTTTCTTCACTTCTCCATGCAACGCTGATTCGTACTTGATAACCGGAATGCCTCCAAAATCACCTTCAAAATCTTTTCTTGCAATCGCGTCCTGAATCTTGACGAATGAAAATACCGGAATGACCGCTGCGAGTTTACCGCTAGCGACAATGTATTCGCCAGTCGGATCAACATCCGTTCCATGAGGAGATTTTGGACAAGGAATAAAATAAACAATACCCGGAAGCTCCATTACATCCAGTACGGAAACCTCTTCTTCCATCGTCGACGTTGCATTATGAGTTTTGTCACTATAAATATTGTGCGCATATTTTGCTTTCTCAATCTTCGCTTTACCCTGCGCCAGGTACTCTTCTGCTTTTTTCCAATTCACCGCCATCACGTAGTCCTTATCCTTTTGGGATGCATTGACTTCCAGCAGAGTATAAGCCTGCTCGGTATTATAACATGAGAAGAAGAACCAGCCATGAGACGGTCCTTTACCAGCCCTGCTTAAATCAAAATTAAAACCAGGAGTGCGCAATTGGAATGCGATTTTCATGTGTCCGGTTTGCGGGTCAATCTTGATAAAGCTAATCGAGCCTTTAAAATTCTCTTTGTAAGAACTAATGGGCACATCTTTATTCCCCATCGGAATACTGAAGCGAGTTCCTGCGACGAGATATTCTGTATTTTCAGTAATAAACGGTGAGGAGTGATTACCCCCGCTATTTGGAATTTCCAGGATCTCTTCCGTCCTGAAACTCTTCAAACTCACGCGCGCCACGCGCGGTGTATTGTTTCCATTAGCAAACGCCCAGCGGCCGTCATGCTCACCGTTGGTAGTTGATAGCGCAATGTGATGCAAGTCATCCCATGGAACAAAACCATTTGACGTGTTCAGCATTGGCTTCGTCTCTTCACTGAAACCATATCCATTTTCAGGAAATACAGAGAAGACCGGAAGTATTTTTAAAAGCCTTCCGGAAGGAAGTCCGTACACTCCGATCTGACCGTTGAAACCTCCTGAAACAATGCTATAAAACTCATCGTATTTTCCCGGAGCCACGTAAACCTTGGATGCAGCGTCTCCCATCGCAACTTCAGCGGGCCCTTTCGGTTTACAACCTGCCATGATACTAAAAGCAGCGAGGAATATTATCCAATTACGCATTCTACTTGTTTTCATATTCTTATTGTCTATTAATAATTTCATTTAGAGGGAGGAGGCAAGAGTACTGCATCAATGGAATAAATCACGCCGTTAGAAGCTTTGATGATGCCAAGCACATTTGCACCGTTCACCGTCAATTTGCCATCCTTCTTGCCAAGGATGACATCACCTCCATTCACCTGATTAAGTTTCATACCATCGCTGATAATTGATTCACTAATCACGCCCACGTAAACATGGTATTGAAGAATATCCTGGAGCTTACTTTTGTTTTCGGGCTTCAGTAAATCATCGACAGTTCCTGCCGGCAGTTTATTGAAAGCTTCATTCGTTGGGGCAAAAACAGTAAAGGGACCGGCATTAGAAAGTACATTTACTAACTCACCAGCCTTCACCGCCGCTACCAATGTTGAGTGATCGGCTGATCCCGCTGCTATCTGCACAACATTCCTTTCGGATTCACTGTCAGCTACTCCGGCTTGACCCATCTCAGGCTCCGAAGTAGAAATCTCTTCCTCTTGCGCGGTCGGCTGTGGCTGACCGCATGAAATGAGGGAGATTAAAAAAACAATTGATAATATTTTTTTCATAACGATCTGGTTATAGGTTATTTTTCACCGTCATTCTTGCGCATGAACTCAAGAATATCACGCGCGTCACCAATTGATATGTTTTGATTAGGCATGCGCACAAGGCAAAGCTCAAGCATCTTCTGAGCTTCAGCATCCTTTTCAAGCATTACGTCTGTGTTCGTGATCATATTCATGATCCATTCAGGCGCCTTCCTTTTTGAGACATCCTTCCATCCGGGACCCACGATTCGTTGGTCATCAAGTTTGTGACATGCGGAACATTTCATTTCATAAATGGCAAGTCCACGAGGAATTCTTTCCTGCTCAAGTGGATTTTTTAAGGTTACTTTCTTAACGGCTCCAATTCCTTTGGTTGGATCTGTAATGATCGCTTCGACAGCCGACTCCTTCGGTTGGTCCGGATAGTCTTCAGTGTTTTTTGGTTTGTCAGGTGCGCACGCTGCTAATAAAGCAAATGCAAGAATTGGAAGTAGCCTTTTCATAAGAATTTGGTTTGCTGTCGAGGTTGAAATTCGAAGCCAAACTAGAGCATTGTGGGTGGCGCAGGTATGATTTAAATCATATTAAAGACTGACATCCATCAGGCAGTCACAATTATTCGAAAAGAAGTCCCTAATGACTGTCTGACTCGCAATATGTCTTAATCATATATCAGAAACGATATAAAAGATTGCTGCAACCTGATAAATCTCCAGCGAAAGAGTGCATTCTATTATAATTATTTCTTCATCAGCATAGGAAAATACGCTTCCGTTGTAAACATTAAATGATCCAGCGCCGAACCGCCAATATTTTGCTGGCCACTTTAATCCCTCTTTGTAAGGTCAATCTCAGGCTGTCTGACCCTTAAATTCGCTCACTTATTATAAAAAAAAATAGAGCGACGGCTGTAAGTAAAGCCGAAGAAATTTGAATAATTACTTAATCAAACTCTTATAATTTACTGAAATAAATTTATCAATGGATTCATAGAACGCCTCCAACTCCATTTCATCCAAGTCGATCATGACCATTGTGCCATTGGCAAGTGACAATTGAATCTTGTGAAGAATTTTGCTCTCATCTTTGACGAGGCTCAGGTCTTGAATTTCATGCAATTCAAACTTGCCCACCTTATCGTTGTTTCTATACTCAATATACGTATTGGTCAATGTCAGGAAATCATTATAGTTCTTCAATCCTGAAAACAATTTCCCTACGATCGGGAAAACAATGCAGATACCTGCCCAAATGAAAAACCGAACATGGTTTACTTCGTGGTTCACGAAAATAAAGACAAAAATGAAAGGTATCGCCAGATAGATCAATAGTTGTTTTCTCAGTTTGTTCCGGTGATTCCTCAGGTTTAATCCTCCCTCGACAGGCTTGGCATGAATTGGAAACAGAAACTCTTCCCAAAGCACGACGACCATAATAATGACTGCAATGCTGACGAGCGCCATTCCGACATAAGCCTCGGCATCCAGTTTTTTAACAGGGGTCGCAAAGAGCTGCGTTGACAGCAGGAATGAGATAACAAAAATCAACAATAAGAGTCCAATACTAACTTCCTTTGGATAGGTCGGCCTGATAATCTTCATAATCTGTAAAAGGGGTTAAATCAAAGCAGGTATCAGTTCCATCCTCCGCCCAGTGCCCTATAGATATTCACCATAGC
>JBBRFP010000302.1:0-3582 GCA_038241465.1 Cytophagales bacterium
AAGCTTAAGGTGGAAATTAGAAAACGGTTTTTTATAATATAAATGACCGAACTGATCATCAAACTGACCATACTGATCATAAACAACGCGGAGGATGCTGTCCTCTACACGAAAGGTGTTGCCAAAATTTACACCTGCCTCATGATGATGAATCTTTACAATCCAATCCTTGATGTCACTACCGTTGAATAATGTAATCCAATCGCCCTTGTCTTCACGGGGTGCCGATGGATGACAAGATGCCAATAGGAAAAGCGTACAGACTAACGCCTGAGAGGAGAAGAGTTTTTTCATACTGTGCTGGTCGTCGTGATAATCATGAGGGGGATTCGATTAATTAAGGTCGTAAGATTTAAACAACCGCATTAAAAATCTTACTATGCCCTTTAATAAGCACAGTCGATGCGCTGATCAAATGAACTTGCTTTATTTTCAAGATTTGCATGGCTGATGTATAGGCTTCAAATAACGGACCGTCTCCGACGAGGCCAAACATAGAAGGAGAAAATACTTTCAAGTCTTTTAACTCAGTGCCAATAATAAGTCCGCTCAGGTATTGATAGTTGCTTACCAGGGACGAATCACCCAACACCCGATTCGTCCGAACGGTAAATAGATTGTTCAATAGATTTCCATTTTGAGCCGCCAGTACTCCTTTCTCAAAAGCAGCTACCTCCTCTCCTGCTTCCACTGAGTTTTTAAGAATACTTTCCTTACTCATGAGATTGAATACTTCACCAGTCATATACGTTTTGAAATCTATTGCCATTCCATCTTCAAGAAAGACATGCTTGGAGTGGGTGCCGGGAAAAATATAAAATCCAGATCTCCCCGCCTGATCACAGCCCAGCAACATGGTCTCTTCACCGCGCATGATGTCCTTCGCGACTTTCATTCCGGAAACTAAATACAAGGGATATTGCAACGTCGCATCGGATTCAATTTTTTTGTAGATCAATTCCGACGCTTTCCAGTTGAATGGAAAATTCTGATACGGAAGCTCCTGGATTCCGATGGAAGAAGATGCCATGCCAGATAAGATAACGGGCATCTCTTTCCCATCCTTCGTCAGTTTTAACGCGGCTTCTGCGATAATTTTTTTGTAGAAAGCTTCGCGCGCTGATTCAGGTTTGCCCTCGCTGAGCCATTGAGTATGCGTAAGTGCAATTCCCTGGTCGCTGCTGACTTCCTTCATGATATCCAATGACGATGCATCAATCAGTCGAAGACGGAAAGATGAAGTGCCCCAATCGCAGGAGAGAAATTGTTTCATTGTTTAAAATTTGAACGTAGTGTCAAAGAGTTTTACAAAGATCACACAAAGTTTCATGGAGTTGAATTTAGAATTTGTGTATCCAATGCGCCTCCTGTGTGGTTAAAAAAGTAACCGCGTTAGTTTCAATCAACATTATGTCTTTTCAATACCGACATCATCCCTTCCCAATCCGTATCCCCATCAAACCCTGCCTTGTCATCCAACAACACGTTGAAGTAGAATTTATCCTTATAATATCCGTATCCGCCATCGGCTACCTCGGGATTGGTATTGACATAATCAAAGCGGATTCCGTGTTGATCAAAATAGTCAAGGTATTGCTCGATCTCATGAGGATAGGAACAGGTGTATAATATTTTAACGATATCCTTTCTCCTGGCCAGCATTTGCATAACCTCCACTGCGTGAGGATAAAATTCCTTACTGATCTGGTTGGTCTTGTAATTGGGTCTTAGGATCGTACCGTGGACATCAAATGCCCAGTAGGTCTTTGCCCATCCTCGTCGTTTTGCATGTTTGAAGCAATTGTCGATCGCTTTCGTTATCATAGTTGACTTAAACTTTTATTGAAGATAATATTTTCAATAGCAGTCGCTAACACGTGGGCGCAACTCACTATTTCAATCTTTGGATGATTGATTGCTTCTGTAACCGTGTCTGCGATAAACAGCTTTTCAATTCGGGAATTATTCAGATTATCGAGGGCGGGCCCACTCAACACACCATGCGTACAATAGGCCCTCACAGATTTGGCTCCGTGCTCCATCAACTGATCAGCGGCTTTGCAAAGTGTACCGGCTGTGTCCACAAGGTCGTCGATGATGATGACATTCTTGTTTGTGACGTCACCAATAATCTCCATGCTGGAAACGGTGTTAGCCGTCAGCCGCTCCTTATTAATAACGACCATATCACAGTTCAGCACTTTCTTATACTGCTTGATCCTCTTAATTCCGCCAAAGTCAGGACTGCATAAACACAAATTCTGAATATTGGATTGCTGAATATGTTCTATGAAAAGTTTCAGTGATGACAAGGGATCAACAGGAATTTTATAAAATCCTTCAATCGCATTGGTATGCAGGTCCAGCGTGATTAATCTGTCTGCTCCCATCAACTGAATCATGTCCGCCACCATGCGTGAAGAGATGGCGGTGCGTTGCCCATCGCGGCGTTCCTGCCGGCTATGGGGCAAGTAAGGAATAACGAGAATAACTTCTTTGGCAGACGATCTGCGCGCCGCGTCAATGGTCATTAACAATTCAAAGAAATGTTCATACGGCATGTTGATCTTACTGATGAGAAACACTACCTGACCACGGATGCTTTCATCAAATCTTACAAACAACTCTCCATCCGAGAATTTTTCTGCATGGGTTGTGAGCAACGAATAACCCAGTTGAGCGGCGATGGCTTCACCAATGTTTGTAGCTGAACCGGTAGCGTATAACTTAATTGTATTCTCCATTTCAGGCAGAAGCGATTGGTTGTCTTGTGAATACACGAATATAGGAAATGAGTAAGCCCCAGAACGTAAAAATTTAAACACATGGTGACATAGAAATACGAAGATCATTTAGAGCTGAGCCCGGTGAAAAAGGCGACGTTGTATTGCAGGCTGTCTTTATAGCTGTCGATCTCAGGAAATTTATCCAATGCCGTGCAGCGGAACAGTTTTTGAAGCCCGAATCTTTAACAGATTGTTAACGTTTCTACTGACTCAAAAACACACTGCATTGTATCTCAAGACTCTAAATTTGAAGGCCATATGATCCTTTTGGGAATAAATCTATAGGTTCGGTAGTCTAAAGAACAAAAAGGTACCATAAGTCATAACAAATGACCGCTTGCCATTCTTTTATAAACCTAGTATGGATTTGAACGGTTAACCACTGAACTTTGCACCCCAGAAATCATTTTTTATGCAATTGGTAAGGATTTTACTTGTGTTTTTAATAGTTGGCGGCGGGCTTTTGTCTGGCTGCAATACCAAGAAAACGGGAGCTGCAGCGGTTGGCGCCCGCCGGAATTCCGGCCCTATCCTTGTCGAGGGTTTTGTTGTTAAAAAAAGTTCCGTTAGCGAAGATGTTGAGGTTCCTGGCACGCTGCTTCCGGCTGAAGAAACACAGATACGCGCTGAAGTCAGCGGACGCATCATCCAACTCAATCTACCGGAAGGAACAACCGTACCAAAAGGATTCTTGCTGGTAAAACTTTTTGATGAGGATCTTCAGGCACAGCTTAGAAAATTACAAGTGCAGCGTGAGATTGCAATAAAAACTGTCGCGCGTCAGAAAGAGCTTCTT
>JBBRFP010000303.1:0-3547 GCA_038241465.1 Cytophagales bacterium
AGTTCTTTACATGATGAGTTTTGCGATTCGGCTGAAGTTTGTCGGCGGAAAGCCAAAACTTAACATCTCGTTTCACCCGAAATTCTTCGAACATATGCTCTTAGCGTTAGAGCTATATAGTTTTTATATAATCGTTAACTTGATGCTGTTATCAGGATTGGTTCTCGGCATCATCTGGCTTGCCGCCCAGGCAGGGTTGAGCTGGCAGGGACTCTTGGTGGATCAAAATTTCCTTTGGATAGTTATTGTTTCATTGACTTATTTCTTCTTAACCTCTCAATTCACATTCTATAAGCAAAAATGGTATTGGGCGCTTCCAAGAGTTTTTATACTCGTTTTTTGTTTCCATGGGATCGTTGGTCTTTACAGGCACTTGTTATTTTATGTTACAATGTGGACTTTGTAATACCTTTACATAATTGTCCTGAAATTCAATGTGTCTTATATTTCTTTCGCTCCAAAGTCATCCAACGTATAAGCTTATCATCGCTGCTAATCGAGATGAGTTTTATAATCGCCGGACGGAGGCGGCACACTTTTGGAAAGATTTTCCTAACATCGTAGGCGGGCGTGACCTTGAAGCCAATGGTACGTGGATGGCAATGACAAAATCGGGAAGAATAAGTCTGCTCACCAACTACCGCGATCCAAAAAATATTAATCCCAATGCTCCTTCACGTGGACAGCTCGTCTCAGATTACCTGGAAACGAACACGAATGCAGAAGTGTACCTTAAGAATGTGGAGGCATCTGGAAAAGAGTACAATGGATTCAATCTCATTACGGGCACTCCGGATAATCTTTGGTATTATTCTAATTATTCTTCGGGTATAAAAAAATTACCACAGGGAGTACATGGACTAAGCAATCACCTGATGGATACTCCATGGCCAAAAGTAGAAAGAGGGAAACGCAAGTTTCAGCAGATATTGGATCGTGGCGCGGTTGATCCCAAAATATTGTTTGAATTTCTATACGACAGCGAGCCGGCAAAAGATGATCAATTACCAGATACGGGTATCGGCCTGGAGCGGGAAAGGGCGTTGTCATCCATGTTCATAAAGACAAATGGATATGGATCGCGTTGCTCAACCGTGGTGCTGGTGGATCATAAAAATCATGTTGAATATGTTGAAAGAGTGTATGATCTGCAAACGTTTAAGTTTTTTGAGAATGAATTTCAATTTCAGATTATATAGTAATTTAATTTAGCCACTGATGCGTTAAGGATTAATCATTTTGAAAATTTAATTAGAATTTATAAGTGTGAATCTGTCTGTCAATAGTTAAGAACTTATATAGGAAATTTTTCAGTGGCAAAAAGAAATAGCGAGCCCCCTCTCGTCCGAATAATAAAATGGCTTTTTCCAAGGCTTGAAAGGATCGCGCCATTCATTACCGATAGCATCTTTCGCCTTGCCTTTATTGTTCCTGCCAGGTATAAGTCTCCCGCCAAAGAAATAGCAGCAGCAAACGAGGCAACATTATCAACCATAGTCGTTGCTGGAAAACGAGTTCAGATTTATTCATGGGGTGACGAATCTCATCCATATGTATTGCTCGTTCACGGGTGGGCGGGACGTGCAACTCAATTCAGGAAGTTTATTGCACCCTTAAAAGAAGCTGGCTATCGTGTTATTGGTTTTGACGGTCCGGCCCATGGTAAGTCCGAGGGAAGAGCAACCTCGATGCGTGGGTTTGAAGAGAGTTTAATAAAGATATTCGCAAAGTACAGTGAACCCGAAGCAATCGTTACTCATTCGTTTGGAGGCGGGGCGGTATTGTACGCTGGTTCACGCGGATTGAAGTTTCCAACATTGATAAATATTGCCACACCCTATGTTGAGGAGGAGATCTTCAAGACTTACCTGCGGGCTCTGGGTGCGTCGTCGACCTCCATGCAAAAGTTTAAGGATCATGTTGTGAAATCTGAGGGACATCCTTTTGCAGAGTTTACTGGTTCGCACACGATAAAATTACTTCCCGCGCCGATCCGATTGCTGCTTATTCAGGATGAGGAGGACACAGAAGTTCCAATCATTAATGCAGAAGCGCTCTTAAAAATATATCCGTCGGCAACGCTTCACCGCACAAAAGGCCTTGGACACACACGGATACTGAAAGACGACAGGGTCATTCTGGAATGCGTCGCCTTTATTCGCCGGGGAGGTCATACGAGCTAAAACTTTCCTCCACATCAGAGCATCATCTCGTCATCACGCATATCCTCATGGACTAGGATATGAAAGGCAGGACAATTATTTTCGACAAAATCACGTTAAAAGTGTAACTCAAACGGCATTATTGAGTTGAAGTACAGGATAACCAATTACCAGACATGGCTAAAATCATCGAAACAAAGGACATTTCAAGACAGTACAAGATGGGAGACAACATCGTGCGCGCCTTGCAATCGGTCTCGATCACCATTAATAAAGGAGAATATGTCGCCTTTATGGGCCCGTCCGGATCTGGAAAGTCGACTCTAATGAATATTGTAGGCTGCCTGGACACACCTTCCGGCGGTACCTATATGCTCAACAATCAAATGGTGAGCGAAATGACTGAAAATGAGCTTGCTCAGGTTCGTAATAAAGAAATCGGATTTGTGTTCCAGACATTTAACTTGTTACCTCGTGCAAGTGCAATGGAAAATGTGGCGCTTCCCCTGATCTATGCCGGCTACGGAAAATCAGACCGCAATGAAATGGCGATGGCAGCACTTGAAAGTGTAAGTCTTGCAGACCGCTGGCATCACAAACCCAATGAACTTTCCGGTGGACAGCGTCAGCGTGTTGCGATTGCACGTGCATTGGTAAATAGTCCTTCGATCATTCTTGCCGATGAGCCGACAGGTAATCTTGATTCAAAGACATCGTATGATATCATGGCCCTCTTTCAGGAACTTCATGATAAGGGAAATACTATCATCATGGTAACACACGAAGATGATATCGCGCATTATGCTCACCGCATCATCCGTCTTCGCGATGGATTGGTCGAATGGGATAAGGTGAATACCGAGATCAACCGTCGTCCGGCGGAAGCAGAGGTCGCGCATTAGGATCATCTTAATCGCTATTGTTGGTGTTTTTTCGATCACCAACATTGCCTCCATCTTATCACATCCCTATGAAGGCATAAAGATCATTAGCTATTTTACACCTCTGTGTTTTCTATTTTCCTATGTGGTTAAAATTTCTGAGCTTGAGTTTTTGCAATTTGTTTCTCCTTCAATAAATACTGAAATTCCGCCATGAAAATCTACACAAAGACCGGCGACCAAGGAACTACCGCGCTTTTCGGCGGAAAGCGGGTATCGAAAGCCGATCTGCGCATCGAAACCTACGGTACGATCGATGAGCTCAATTCATGGATAGGAGTATTGCGTGATCAGGAGGTAAACAAGAACCGCTCAGAAGAATTAGTAGAAATCCAGGATCGTCTTTTTACGGTAGGGTCCATTTTAGCGACCGAGCCAGGAAACACCAAAGTAAAAATCCCGCATCTTGCTGAAACAGATATAGTTTATCTCGAAAAGAAGATC
>JBBRFP010000304.1:0-3527 GCA_038241465.1 Cytophagales bacterium
CGTTAATCCTTCCTTTTTTATTTCGCAATCCCACTTCATTACCCGCAGACTCATCCATCTTGAAGAGTCTATGGAAGAGGAGTCATATTTGGAAATGGCTTCTAAAAAACCTGTGTAGCGCAGTATCAGATCTTGTTGATATGCATCTGAAATATAGTTGGCAACCTTATCGTTGTACTGATTCTCCCCGGCCTTGGTCGCCTCTATCGGATTAATTCTCAGCTTAAAATCATAATAAGCATCGAATAAGCTATCGACCGAGGTAGTCACCTGCTGTCGATCTGACTTATTGGTACAATTTGAAAAAATAAAAAAGGAAAGAGTAATGAGAATAAGAACTGAAACTTTCATTGTGAATTTGATTAGCGGCAGGTTAGTTACTTTGAAAACCAATCTACAAATTTAAACCATGGTCAGCAATGATTCATTTTGCTGATGGCTTTGCCGTTGATGCCGCTGGTCTGGATTTGCAAATCCCGTCCAACATCAACTATACCCAAACAAAAATGCCCGCCCGGAAATCTCCGAAACAGGCATCTTTTAATTGATTGAATGATCCGGTCAACAGGCCACTCTCATTTTTGAATTTTCAAATTGATCAATTTTCGAACTATCCTAAGAACTCCTTCACCTCCGTATACGGAAGATTAAACGACTCGGCCACTGCCTTGTACACTACCTTTCCCTGTATCACATTCAATCCCTTTCTCAACTCCATACTTTCCTGACTTGCTTTCTTCCAACCTACGTTGGCAAGTTTGATTGCGTAAGGAAGCGTCGCATTGGTCAGTGCAAGGGTAGAAGTATAAGGAACCGCTCCCGGCATGTTCGCAACGCAATAATGAACAACGTCATCAATGATATAAGTCGGATTTTCGTGTGTCGTCGGTTTACATGTTTCAATACAACCGCCTTGGTCAACCGCGACGTCAACTAACACCGTTCCGGGTCTCATGGTGGAAAGCATATCGCGGGTGATAAGCTTCGGAGCCTTTGCACCCGGAACCAACACGGCACCAATGATCAAATCGTGTGTCTTCACCAATTCGCGTAATACGTAATCATTCGATACCATTGTATGAACATTCTTCGGCATCACGTCATCTAAATAGCGAAGACGGTTAATGTTTACATCCGTAATAATGACATCAGCACCCATACCCGCTGCGATCTTTGCGGCGTTAGTACCAACTACTCCGCCGCCGAGAATCAAAACCTTTGCCGGCATTACTCCGGGAACACCCCCCAACAAAATTCCACGACCCTTTAAAGGCTTCTCCAGATATTTGGCGCCTTCCTGTATGGACATGCGTCCTGCTACTTCACTCATCGGAATTAACAATGGAAGACTTCCGTCGATTCGCTCTACCGTTTCGTAGGCAAGACAAACCGCGCCGGTTTTGATCATCGCATGTGCCAAAGGCTCGTAGGATGCAAAATGGAAATAGGTGAATACAAGCTGATCTTTCTTAATAAGAGTATATTCTTGCTCTACCGGCTCTTTCACCTTCATGATCATTTCTGCCGTGCTGAATACTTGTTCTGCCGTAGGAAGAATCTTTCCACCGGCTTTGATATATTCTTCATCAGTGAATCCCGAACCTTCACCTGCCTTGGTTTGAATGTAGACGGTATGATTTCTTCTGGTCAGCTCCTGCGTTCCGGCAGGCGTCAGTGCGACCCGGTTCTCGTTGTTCTTAATTTCTTTTGGTACACCGATGATCATATTCTGATTAGTTAAGGACTCTGGTTTTTAGCCGAAATCAAGCTTTTATAATTCAGCTTTCGTCTTTCAGCATTTACGGATTGCAAAGGTAGTGGTTAGGGCGGTTCATGCAAAGTGTCTTATCTGGTTGTTTCTGGCAAAGGCCGCAAGGCTGTCCCTCAAACCATAAGCATCACAAAAAATTGATAAGTCGCAAAGCCATCAATCGGCTGGTATTTGTGAGTGCTCTTGGGGGATTTCTTTTTCGCCCTTGCGTGAACCGAGTAACGATTAATTAGGTGGGGGCATCGTTGCGGTGTTCTTATATGTTGAAACTTTTGCCAAAGCTTCCTGCTGGATTCAATTCTTCTGCCTGTCAGGTGTTATCCGCTATTTTCTTCGGATTGAATTTTGGCTTTGAACACTGATTTGAATTTCCCTAATTTTGATTTAACCGAGCGCATTGATGATATTAATGCATTGATCAGCGACAGGTAGCAGATGAGTCAGACAAAATCCGTAAAGTCACGATTTACTGAGAAGAAGGTAGCCTCCATTCTGGGAGACTATCGGCTCGCTTGCGCAAGTCGTGAGGCCAGCCTCATTGGTCGCAAGGAAGTATTCATGGGCAAAGCTAAGTTCGGGATTTTCGGAGACGGCAAGGAGATAGCTCAGTTGGCAATGGCCAAGATTTTCCGCGATGGTGATTTTCGTTCAGGCTATTATCGTGATCAGACGTTCATGCTTGCCATCGGCGAGCTTACACTTCAGCAGTATTTTGCACAGTTGTACGCGCATCCGGATGTAGCTGCCGAGCCGGCGTCGGCAGGTCGCTTGATGAATGGTCATTATGCAACCCGCATGCTGGACGAGAAAGGCGCTTACAGAAAATTATCGAAATTAAAGAACAGTAGCTCGGATGTTTCACCGACGGCGGCGCAGATGCCTCGTTTGGTAGGACTTGCTTACGCATCCAAGTTGTTTAGAAATAATCGTGGACTCAGTGCTCTCACTGACCTTTCCACAAATGGCAATGAAATAGCGTTTGGAACAATCGGAAATGCGTCCACCTCAGAGGGAATGTTCTTTGAGGCGATGAACGCAGCCGGTGTCTTGCAGATTCCGATGCTTACCGCGGTATGGGATGATGGATATGGGATTTCTGTACCATCAGAACATCAGACCACGAAGGGAAGTATTTCCAAGATCATGGAAGGATTCCAGCGTGACAATAAGGATAAGGGATTTGAGATCTATAAAGTAAACGGCTGGGATTACGAGGCCCTTTGCAAGACGTTTGAAACAGCTGAAAAAGTATGTCGTGAAGAGCATGTTCCCGTATTGATTCATGTTACAGAAATGACTCAGCCGCAAGGTCATTCGACTTCGGGTTCGCATGAGCGTTACAAATCTAAGGATCGTCTGAAGTGGGAAGTGGAACATGATTGTAACGGCAAGATGCGTGAATGGATCATTGAAAACGAGCTGAGCACTCCTGAGGAGTTGAACGATCTCGAAAAAGAAGCGAAGATCTTTGCGAAATCCGAAAAAGAGGCAGCATGGAAATCATTCAATAAAGATATTCAACGTGATCAGCGTGAATTGATTGCGTACCTCGAAGAAGCGAAATCATTGGATCCGGCAATCGAAGATCTCCGGCATGATCTCGAGAAGACAATCAATCCACTGAGACTGGATTCCATGAAAGCGGCGAAAAAAGCATTGCGTTTGCTTCGTGGTCAGTCAGGCGATGTTCGTGACAAGATCATTGGATGGGTAAACCGGACAGCTTCAGAGAATCTTGAGCGCTACAGCTCATTAT
>JBBRFP010000305.1:0-3524 GCA_038241465.1 Cytophagales bacterium
GTTAAGTTCAAAACTTTCTCCTTCGATGCCTAATGAGGAGTATGGAAAAATTGTGCGTGCCTCGTCAAGTAAGGGTTCCAGGTCTTTATAACGTGCTGAAAAATGACCCATAACAAGTTTTTTAACGCCTGCCCGTTTTGCAACTTCAGCGGCTTCGGTCGAGGTACTGTGTTTGGTTTCCCGTGCCTTGTCTTTTTCAATATCCATGAAGGTGGTTTCGTGGTATAAAATATCAACGCCTTTAACTTGTTCAATCACACTTTCAGATGGCTGTGTATCGGAGCAATAGGCATACGAAAAGGAGGGACGAGGAGGTACTGTGTATTCACTTGCCTTGTACACTACATGATTAGTTTCATCAACAACATCCTTTCCTGCCTTCAGTATTAAAATGTTTTGAAGCGAGATACTGTCATTTATTTTATCTTTATCAAGTCGGATGGCTTTTGGTTTTTCGCGGAACAAGAAACCTGATGTTTTGATCTTGTGATTAAGTGGAATAGTCTGGATCGTTATAGCCTCATCTTCAAATATCGTTTCGCGACTGCCTTCCGTCAGGGCGTGGAAAATAATTTTATAATTAAGTACGGAAGAAGAGTGTTTAAACTGGGCTAGAAGGATTTCATCCAATCCCCGGAAGCTGTAAAGATGAAGATCAGCGTCCCTGCGTTGCAAATGCATTGAGAATAATAGTCCTGTCAATCCAAGATAATGATCGCCGTGCAGATGGCTGATGAAAATATGGGTGATCTTATGAATACCCAGTGAGTATTTCATCAATTGAGATTGTGTCCCCTCGCCACAATCAATCAGTATGTGACGGTTTTGAATAACCAGATATTGAGAAGATGTGAATCTGCCATATGCTGGCATTGCACCGCTGGAACCGAGGATTGTTAGTTTTAGCGACAAGAATTAATTCGTTGATTCGGGGATGTGTTATTCCCCCTCTTTCAAATCCTTCTCGATCTCGTGCATAAACACTGCATCAATAGCTTCCTGGATTGTGACAACGATATTCAAAACGCTGTCCAACTGAGAAATTTTGATGAGTTTCATGGTGTGATCGGTAAGAGCTGCCAGTACAAACACACCACCGTCTTCCTGAAGTATTCGATTACCTACAAGGAGGGCACTAAGCCCAGAGCTATCCGTATACTTTACTTCCGACAGGTCAAGAATGATATTCTTAATTCCTTCTGCATGAAGCGTGATCAATTCAGATTTGAGGGAAGGTGCCACGCTGGAATCCAACTTCTCTTCGTGCAGAGCTAAAAGACTGTATTTTTCTTGCTTATCGATCGTGTATTTCATGTATCCAGGTAGGTTTCAGTGAGTAAAAGTAATTCAATTTACGTAATTAACGATGCTTTGTTCAATTCGTTCTAAAATAGGTTGTGAATCAAGAACCAGTAGTTTTTCTCCCGTCATTTGCTCATACAATTCGCGGTACCGATCAGAAATTGAAAGCACGATTGTATCTGTCATTTCTGGAATCTGCTGCCCATCCTTGCCCTGAAATCCATTTTCGATCAGCCATTGTCTAACAAATTCCTTGGACAGTTGTTTTTGTGTTTCGTTTTTTTGCTGACGCAATTCATATCCTTCTTTATAAAAATATCGGGATGAGTCCGGGGTGTGAACTTCGTCTATTAGATAGATCGTCTCATCATGCTTGCCAAATTCATACTTCGTGTCTACCAATATCAGTCCGCGTTGGGCTGCGAGCTCAGTCCCTTTTGCAAACAATGCCAGTGCGTATTTCTCGAGCGTCAAATATTCTTTTTCAGAAACTAATTTTCTCTTAATAATGTCCTCTTTCGAGATGTCTTCGTCATGTCCTACAGGAGCCTTCGTAGTGGGCGTAATGATGGGATGGGGGAGCGGATCATTTTCTTTCAATCCTTCAGGCAAGGATACTCCGCATAGAATTCTCTTTCCTGCTTTGTACTCGCGCGCAGCGTGCCCTGCCAGGTATCCACGTACAACCATTTCTACAGGATATGTTTGACATTTGAAACCAACCGTTACGTTGGGATCCGGTGATGCCTCCACCCAGTTTGGAACAATTTTCCGTGTTGCTTCAAGATTTATGGCTGCAATTTGATTTAGAACTCTGCCCTTGTCGGGAATAGCTTTCGGTAACACCACATCAAACGCTGAGATTCGGTCGGTTGCTACCATCGCCATTTTGTCTCCGAAATAGTATACGTCCCGAACTTTCCCGCGATAAAAACCGGTCTGTCCCTTGAAAGAGAAATTAGTTTCCTTGATTGAATCCATCGCCCTAAATTAAGGGAAAAATAATTTGAAAAATTGAGGATTTGAGAATTGAAGATTTG
Organism: Cytophagales bacterium; assembly: GCA_038241465.1. Classification (GTDB taxonomy): domain Bacteria; phylum Bacteroidota; class Bacteroidia; order Cytophagales; family Cyclobacteriaceae; genus ELB16-189. Next base: position 2,343 of record JBBRFP010000305.1, read on the forward strand.
AAACTGAGAGTAATTGAGGTTCCAAGATTATTGTTGCAGGAAGGGTTCTCGCAAACAAACCTTTGCTGCCTTTGCAAGAAATTTCCTCCGAATGGCATTCGCCAGAGGTATCTTCCGGTGGCATTTTTAAATTTTCAAATCCTCAATTTCTTTAATCAGTTTACTTCGTCTCAACCAATATCCCCGCCTTGTACACATATATTTTCACAAGTCCACCTCCCTGATCAAACTCCTTCCATTCCTTATGCTTTTTGCCCGCCACGAATTCTCCTTGCTCTTTCATCTTGCCGTTAGGGTAGTAACTCGTATACATTCCATGAGGCCGGCTTGATCGATACTCTGCCTCTGATTCAATTTTTCCGTCTTCGTAATAGTTTTTAACAGGCCCGGCGATCAGGTTGAACAGCCAAGTCTCTTCGGTTTTCTTTTCTCCGTTAGCAAAATAGGTCGTCCGATCGCCATGGAGATTTCCATTAAGATATGTTTCCTTCAGCGTAAGGGTCTTGCCATCGCTTGCATAGAATTTCCAAACACCAAATGGTTTTAATTTGCGATGATGCTTTTCGAATATGGCATGACCTTCATCATCAAACGTTTCCTCGGCGACATCAATTCCACTCAATGAAACGGATTCCTTAACTTTCACTTTTCCATTCGGATGGTACTCAAAGTTGTTTCCTGTTTTGGCTCCCTCGATATATTGGAAGCGATGTCTTACGGAGCCATCCTTGAAGTAACCTGTATTGTCACCGGTCAGTCTGCCGTTGGTGAAAGAACCTTCCAGCAATAAGTGACCTTCCTGATCATAATTCTTGAAGGTGCCAGTCTTCTCTCCATCCTTCATGGTAGAAACAGTCTCAAGCTGGGCATTCTGGTAATAGGTCTTATAGTACCCATTGATCACACCATCTTTGAAATTAGCTTCTTCAGCAAGCACACTGTTTTCATAGAAGGTCCTTGTGGGGCCGTTCGGCAGTTTGTTCTTATAGGTGATTTCCTTTTTTATTTTTCCTGATGGATAATATTCCACCATCAAGCCATCGGTCTTACCTTTTACAAAAACTTTTTCATGTTTTGTAATGCCCGTACCATAAAAATATTTCACACTATCGACAAGCTGATTTTTGCGATAAAAAGCCTTTTGGTTCTGGTTAGAATCTTCATTTAAAACTTCGACGGGTC
>JBBRFP010000306.1:0-3504 GCA_038241465.1 Cytophagales bacterium
GATCTTTAGGACATGAGAAGGTGAAGACGAGTGTGCGCTCTTTTTCAACCAGGTATTGAATGAAAGTGTATTTTAAGATTGGATCCTGAAATCCCTGTTTTCTTCTATCTCCGCTGATACGGGATTCAAATTCAAAGTAGATGAATTTCTTTTTATGAAGTAGTTGAGTACCCTCGCTGATCATGTCCAGACGATCATAAAGATTACTAAGCCCGGATTTAAAAAACTTTGCTGCCAAGTCGGTGTCGCCATCAGGCCATTTGGTAGCTGAAATATTAACACTGAAATCCGCCGCGCGTTCCTGATCGGTAAAAGCACCCAATGGTGCCCGGACCGACGGATATCGCTGAGCAATGTCATCCTGGGTCATGGGGTACATTGTGCTTGGTAGGGAAACGGTTACGCCGGCTGGTAATTTCGTTTTAACGAGCTTGGATGCCGTGAAAGCGGTGATCAGCAGAAAAAGGATGAGAAAGGGCAGCGTTTTGGTCATTATTACAGCGTGAAAGTATAACGATTAACAAGTAAGGTTTATTAACTTGCGCGCCCAAAATTAATCAATTTAAGATGCTACGGACACATACATGCGGTGAACTACGAATCAGCGATGTCAACAAGACCGTTACACTTACGGGCTGGGTACAGCGTCTGCGTGACAAGGGGAGCCTGCTCTGGATCGACCTTCGTGACCGCTATGGAATCACCCAATTGTTCCTTGAGGAAGGAAAATCCGACCCAAAATTGTTGATCGGGGCACGGGAACTTGGCCGTGAATTTGTCGTGAAAGTCACTGGTACAGTGGCGGAGCGTCTGTCAAAAAATGATAAGATTCCAACAGGAGAAATTGAAATAAAAGTGGATTCTATTGAGGTGCTTAATCAGTCCAAGACACCTCCTTTTACGATTGAAGAAAATACCGATGGTGGAGATGACCTTCGCATGAAATACCGCTACCTGGATCTTCGAAGAACTCCGGTTCGCGAGAGCCTGCAGCTTCGTCATAAAATGGCGCAGCAAACTCGCGTATATCTTGATAGTCTGGATTTTATTGAAGTTGAAACACCCGTATTAATTAAATCTACTCCTGAAGGAGCACGTGACTTTGTTGTGCCTTCGCGAATGAATAACGGTGAATTTTATGCCTTGCCACAATCGCCACAAACCTTTAAGCAATTGCTGATGGTATCCGGCTTTGACCGATACTACCAGATCGTAAAATGTTTCCGTGATGAAGATCTCCGTGCCGACCGACAGCCGGAGTTTACACAGATCGACTGTGAGATGGCGTTTGTAACCCAGGAAGATATTTTGAAAACCTTCGAGGGCCTTGTGCGCCACCTCTTCAAGAATGTGAAGAGCATTGAAATGCCATTTGTTCCTCATATGACTTACGAGGATGCGATGAAATACTATGGTTCCGACAAACCTGACACACGGTTTGAAATGAAGTTTACCGAGTTGACGGAGCTATCAAAGGGAAAAGGTTTTCCTGTATTTGACCAGGCAGAACTTGTGGTCGGTATTTCAGCAACGGGATGTGCATCGTACACGCGGAAGCAGATTGATGAGCTGACTGAATTTGTAAAAAGGCCGCAGATCGGAGCAAAGGGTTTGGTGTGGGTGCGTTACGAATCCAATGGAACATTGAAATCGTCAGCCGATAAATTCTATTCTGAAGAAGAATTAAAGAAGTGGGCTGCCGCTTGCAGTGCACAACCTGGTGACTTGATTTTAGTGCTCGCCGGCGAAGGTGACAAAACAAGAAAAGCCTTGGGTGAATTGCGTTTACTAATCGGCACGCAACTTGGTTTGAGAGACAAGACTAAATTCTCCGCCTTATGGGTAATTGATTTTCCATTGCTGGAATGGAATGAAGAAACAAAGCGATTTCACGCAATGCATCATCCGTTCACTTCGCCCAAGAGTGAAGATCTCCCATTATTGGATTCCAATCCGGGAAAGGTACGCGCGAACGCGTATGATATGGTTATTAATGGAACCGAAGTAGGTGGCGGATCGATCCGTATCCACGATCGCCCAACCCAACAATTGATGTTTACTAAACTTGGCTTCTCCGAAGAAGAGGCAAAGAAGCAGTTTGGATTTTTGATGGAAGCATTTGAATTCGGTGCGCCCCCACACGGCGGTATTGCATTTGGTTTCGATCGGTTGTGCTCGCTCTTTGGAGGAGCTGATTCCATTCGTGACTTTATTGCATTCCCAAAGAACAATGCAGGAAGAGACGTGATGATAGACAGTCCATCGACCATATCGGATGAGCAATTAAAAGAGCTGGGGCTGGTGGTGAGTGGAGGGAAAAAATAATTGATGACAATTCATCTGAAGGCTTCCGTCTTCGAATCGTTTGTTGGATATTTTAAAAACTCAACCAAAAGACACAGAATATCGAATGTTGAAGTTCGCACACCAAAATTCCAGAATTTCCCCTATCTTCCCTCACCCAAACTTCAACCCATGAAAAAATCCGCAATTTTCCTTATTAGCATCATCTTTTTTGCCTCTTGTACCAACAAGTCGGATGATCTTTATAAAGAAGCAATCGCAAAACTTAATGCAAAGGAGTACGATGCCGCGATCGCCAAATTCGACTCCGTGATTTTGTTGGATGACAAATATATCGACGCCTATTTCAACCGTGGTAATGCAAAGTATGATATCGGTGACTACGAAGGATCACTTTCGGATTACAATAAGACCGTAACGTTGACCACTGATAAAACCGTTGAGCCAGTGGTTTACCTAAACCGCGGTGATGCTTACGGAGAACTTTCAAAATGGGATGAAGCACTGAGAGACTACACAAAAGCGCTTGAAATAAAACCAACTTACGACAGCGCATTGATCGGTCGCGGAAGAATATACCTGGCAATGGGAGATCTACCGAACGCTCAGATTGACATCGACAAAGCATTGACAATGAATGCCAACAGTGCCTCAGCGCATTATATAATGGGAGATATCTCGTTTAATCAGGAAAATTATGTCAAGTCAATAGCCGAATATGGAAAAGCCATTTCACTGAATCCAACAGAATCGGTTTACTTCATTGACCGTGGCGATGCGTATTATAATACTGGGGACTACAATAGCGCGATTACAGACTATACCAAGGCACTCGAAATGAGACCCGACTATCCGAAACTTTATGTACTCCGTGGTGACGCACTTGATGATGCCGGCAAGCCAAATGAGGCCATTGAAGACTACAATAAAGCAATCGCAATGGACTCAGCTTATGCTTCCGCTTATTACAACAGGGGCATAACTCTTAGAAAATTGAAGAACAAAAACGCTGCCTGTGCTGACTTTATAAAAGCGGATGAGCTAGGTGATAAGAACGCGGCAGGGTATTTGGATGAATGTCAATAGGCATTTACAGCTGCCCTTCCCGCAGATTTTCAAAAATCAAATACGCCCAGGTTATCACTGATTATTAAAATGCTGAAATTCCGCGGTATTCTGCAAGTATCTTTTTATCTCCAA
>JBBRFP010000307.1:0-3482 GCA_038241465.1 Cytophagales bacterium
CATGGTTTAACTTTATGGGTAGTACTCCCGTTGCTGAAAGGGCACCAAAGATCATCTGGGGAACCACTTCCGTCATATTATCCTGATCCGTGTAAGCTGCGATTACAGAAGTAGCATTGCGATATTGATCAAGTGAGAATGGATTTCCAAAATGAATGAGCACAACTTTATTACTAGTGGATAATTGTTCGATCCACGGAAGAACTTCACCTTCCAATGCCGTCATGTATGGAAAAATTCCAATGATGATAGTGGCATTCGGTTTAATAGACAAAGAAATGGTGTCCGCTACATTTTTGATCGAGATTGATTTAAAGGGCGCATATTTTTTCAGATAGGTGGTAAATTCATTCAGAGAATCTTTGCCTAAAGAAATACACACGAAGGAATTATTTTCGAGGCTTCTAATGGGCAGAAACTTACCTTCATTTTTAATAACAGATATAGAGGCTTCGGCAAACTGATGCTTCAATAGTTTTAATTCGGGCGTGTGAAGTCTACGATATAAATTATCAGTATCAATTACCTGAGGCCTGTTGAGGCCAGCGTCATACTTTGAGCCGAGAATTTTTAACACCGTAATATCCAGTTGCATCTGGAGGGCCTTATCCTTTTTAATGCGCTTCGCGATTTGTTTTATTCCAGCATTGAGATTAACAGGCGACATCAGAATATCGTTACCGGTCTCGAAGGCCAGTAGCTCTGCATCACCTGCCCGTAGTTTTCCGCTCGACCTTTGAAAGTTCTTCACTTCGGTAAACACCAGTCCCTGAAAGCTTAATTGTTTTTTTAATATTTCAGAAACAAACACCTGCGAGATGGATGCTGGAATAATTCCTTTGTCACCCTGAATGGAGAAGTGGAGATAACTTGTAAGGATACCATTCACGTTACTTTCAATTAATTGGCGAAAGGCACTGATTCCGGCAGTGTCAATATTTTTAAGACTAAGGATCAGTGTTGAATCGCTAAGTTGACTTTCTGGTTTTAATTTTCTTGGAAGATGTTTGGCAACGGTCAGAATTCCTTCGGCCTGCATTGCTTTGGAGAATATTACACCATCATGTGTAAGTTTTGATTCAACGTTACTAAAGTAACGTTGATAATCCCCATAAAATATTTCATTATCCGCATTCGGAGCAAAGTTGATGTTAAGCCCCAGTAGCTTCATCTGCTTGGCTATTTCTTTTGCCCAGACCATTCGTAAACTATCCTTTTGCCAAGAGGCCGCTGCCATTGGCTTTTGAAAACCCAAGGTGCTGTCGAGTGTTTGCGCAAGACCCCACTCCGCGGAGAGCGCTGTCAGCAGCGGGACTTTTGCCGTTTTCTGAAGTTTGTTTAGCAGTAGTACATGACTTATTGGCCCCCCTTCCGTTATGTAATATCCACCGATTCCATTGTTCTTAACCAGGTCGGTCATTTCGTCTATTTCAACCAGGCCATCGTAAGTGGAAACAGGCACCATAAACAATTGGCCAATTTTTTGATTGCGGGTGAGGGTGCTGAAAACACTGTCTATCCACCGTTGGCGGGAATTCTGGCCGAAAGAGCAAAAGAATAGTAATGAAAGCAGTACAGTGAAGAAGCCCTTTTTATCCATCCGGCAGTTAACTTTGTGTTTGAAAGCGAGAATTGGCAGCAAAATTAGGAATCTTTAATTCGTATCTCGAGCAAATACAGAACGAATAAAAAGACTATTTATGCCCTGATTCATTTATTTCAGGTTTAATATTTATAATTATAAAATGAATCGCTATTAATGCCAGATATTATTCGACTACTTCCTGATTCAATTGCCAACCAGATCGCGGCGGGTGAGGTAGTTCAACGTCCGGCGTCAGTTGTGAAAGAGTTGATGGAGAACTCAATTGATGCACGTGCTACTTTCATCCGCCTGATTATCAAGGAGGCAGGCCGAGTCCTCATTCAGGTGATCGACGACGGGTCGGGGATGAGTGAGACCGATGCACGAATGAGCTTAGAGCGTCATGCTACTTCCAAGATCCGTGCTGCGGAAGATCTCTTCACTCTCCGAACCATGGGATTCCGGGGAGAAGCCCTCGCTTCAATCGCGGCAGTGTCGCAGTTTGAAATGAAAACGCGCCAGTCTCAAAATGAATTGGGGACTCTTCTAGTGGTGGAGGGATCCGATATAAAGAAACAAGAACCTACGGCCTGTGATAAAGGCACCAATATTTCTGTAAAGAATTTGTTTTTCAATATTCCGGCACGCCGCAATTTCCTGAAGTCAAACCCAGTGGAAATGCGTCACATTCTTGAAGAGTTTCAACGGCTGGCACTCGCTCATCCTGAAATATCTTTTTCTCTTATCCAGGGGGATGAAGTTGTTTATGATCTCACACCTGGTAAACTGAGTCAACGAATCATTGCACTTTTTGGAAAATCTTACCAGGAGCAATTAGCAACCTGTCAGGAAGAGACTAACTTAATGAAGGTAACCGGTTATATTGGAAAGCCCGAGTCAGCGAGAAAAACTCGTGGTGAGCAATTTATTTTTGTGAACCAGCGATTTGTTCGCAATAACTATCTCAATCACGCGATCACCAGTGCTTACGAAAATCTCCTACCAGACAACAGTTTTCCTTTTTATGTGTTGTTCCTGGAGATCGATCCAAAGCACATTGATGTAAATGTCCATCCAACTAAGACCGAAATAAAATTCGATGATGAGCGTGCGGTGTATGCTGTTGTGCGTGCTTCGGTACGCCAGTCGTTGGGTTCGCACAATCTTACGCCAGCGCTCGATTATTCTGCAGATGTGAACCTTGTTAATAAGATTGGTCACATGCAGGCCCTGAGTCGTGAACAATATCTTGAAGAGCAACTAGGGTCTTCTTCCCTGCAGCGATCAAATCTCCAGAATTGGGAAAAACTTTTTGAAGGGGAGCGTCCAGCGGAATCAAGACTATTCAATCAACAGACAGAAGCAACTTCAGAACGATTTGAAAGTTCCGTCAATATTCGTGGAATTAATCCCGTTGTTGAGGAGCGGGTGGTATTTCAGTTCCAACAAAAATTTCTGGTGCGGCCTGTTAAGAATGGTTTGATGATCATCAATCAGGAAGCAGCGCATGAGAGAATTTTATTTGAGAAATTTTTATTGAAGATGCAGCGCCATTCCGGAACGAGTCTTCAAAGTCTCTTTCCGCAAACGATCAGTTTAAGTGCAGCTGATTTCACGCTGGTGATGGAAATGGAGAAAGAGATAAAAGCGCTCGGCTTCCAGTTTGATGTGTTTGGGAAAAATACATTAGTCGTAACGGGGATGCCAGCCGAAACGGTCGGGAAAAACGAAAAAGAACTTTTTGAAGGGTTGGTGGAGCAGTTCAAGCAGAACCAGTCGAGCCTGAGCCTGCAATTGAATGACAACCTTGCGCAGTCGCTGGCAAAGCGGGCCTCTATTAAATCCGGACAAAAACTCTCAAAAGAGGAAATGAGTTCGTTGGTGGAGGGGCTGTTTT
>JBBRFP010000308.1:0-3481 GCA_038241465.1 Cytophagales bacterium
TCATTGATAAAGGTAATAGCCGTTCCTTTTGTTTCAGCACGAGCAGTACGACCAACCCGGTGGACGTAATCTTCAGGGTCAGGGGGAACATCGTAATTCACAACAAGGCTAATACCTTCTACATCAATGCCCCTTGAAAGCACATCGGTGCCAATGATGATACTGATCTGCTTACTCTTGAATGCTCGTAATATCTCCTCCCGCTCATTCTGCTCAAGATCGGAATGAAATGCCTTTACAGGAAGACCTGCTTTCACTAACGTATGATCAAGCTTCTTGACATTCTCTTTTGTGGATGCAAAAACGATCACAGTAGTAAAGTTGCCCGACGTTAATAATTTTTTGATCAGCTCAACCTTATGGGTATCATGCACCATGTAGGCCTGCTGCAAAATTCCCGCGGCCGGTTTTGATATGGATATATTAATCTCGACCGGATGATTTAAAATCTTATTTGCCAGCTTCCTGATATTGGGCGGCATCGTTGCCGAGAACAAAAGAGTCTGACGTTCTTTTGGTAAATAGTTAATGATCCTGACAATGTCTTCATAAAAGCCCATGTCAAGCATCCTGTCGGCTTCATCCAGAATCAAATGTTTGAGGTGTTCAAGCTTTACTGTTCCGCCTGCTAAAAGCGCTATCAGTCTGCCGGGAGTGGCTATGATAATGTCGGCTCCATGATCGAGGGCCTTACGTTGTTGATCCCACGTCGCACCATCCCCACCACCATACACAGGAATAGAACTCACACCGGTGAAGTACGCAAACCCTTCGATCTGCTGATCTATTTGTTGCGCAAGCTCTCGTGTAGGGGCAATGATCAGCGTATTTAAGTGCCGATGATCGGTATGAATGATCTTATGCAAGACAGGTAAAATATACGCTGCTGTCTTACCAGTTCCTGTCTGTGCGCAGGCGATTACATCCTTATTCTCCAGAATAACAGGGATTGCTTGCTCCTGTATTGGAGTTGGCTTCGCGTAACCCATTGATTCAAGACCTTCCTGAAGTTTGGTGTCAAAATTAAAATCCTGAAAGGTCAAATGAATTGTGAATTAGGGGTTACAAATTATAAATTAAGATCAGTTGATCAGCTCAAATTTTGTGTAAGGTACTAATACACTAGGAATTCGGATGCCTTCGGGTGTTTGATTGTTTTCCAGTAACGCCGCTACAATTCGCGGAAGCGCCAATGCACTACCGTTAAGGGTGTGTAACAATTGAGTTTTACCGTCCTTATTCTTGTAGCGAAGTTTTAACCGGTTGGCCTGAAACGTCTCAAAATTACTAACAGAACTTACTTCCAGCCAACGTTGCTGGGCAGCCGCATAAACTTCCATGTCATAAGTCATTGCTGAATTAAAGCCCATGTCTCCTCCACACAATAACAATTTTCTATATGGTAGCTCAAGCTTTTCAAGAAGATGCTGAACATAGGCGCTCATCTCCTCCAGTGTTTGATAGGATTCTTCAGCTTTTCTTATCTGAACGATCTCAACTTTGTCAAACTGATGAAGTCTGTTGAGTCCACGTACGTGCGCGCCCCAGCTTCCAGCTTCCCTCCTGAAACACGGAGTATAACCGACGTTCTTTATTGGTAAATCCTGATCACTCAACATTACATCCCGGTAAAGATTTGTAATGGGAACTTCCGCCGTTGGAATAAGGTAAAGCTCATCTTGCTCGATATAGTACATCTGGCCTTCCTTGTCCGGAAGCTGCCCTGTGCCATAGCCACTTGCTTTATTCACAACGATCGGCGGTTGAACTTCTGTGTAGCCTTGCTTGTCAGCCTCGTCAAGAAAGAAGTTGATCAATGCGCGCTGAAGCTTTGCCCCTTTTCCCTTGTATACTGGAAAGCCGGCACCAGCAATTTTATTTCCAAGATCAAAATCGATGATATTGTATTTTTTGATCAGCTCCCAGTGTGGTTGTGCTCCAGCATGTAAAGATGGGCTTACACCATATTCATAAACAGTGAGATTGTCTTCCGCTCCTTTTCCTGCTGGTACTCTCTCAGCCGGGATATTCGGAATTTTATAAAGAAGCTCTTCAAGTTTCTTTTCGTAGCCAATAAGGCTTTCTTCCCAAGTCTTAATATTCTGCTTGTCCGTCGCCACCTGATTCTTCAAGGCAATTACCTCTTCTGCCATTCCGGCTTTCATTAACTCCCCAATCTTTTTAGAGTCTGTATTTGATTTTGCCTTTAGATCATCTGCTTTCTTCTGCGTGTCTTTCCTCAATTGGTCAGTTTCCGTAACCTCATTGATCAGGTCGTCCCCCCCTTTAAAATTTCTCTTTTTCAAACCTTCCAGGATCTTGTCCTTATTCTCCCGGATGACATTTAACTGCAGCATGTACGATTTCTTTTGGTCGGCAAAATTACAACCTTCCCTATACAAAACCCGCCGGTTTATCGATTGGATGGGCCAGCGGCCATAATTTTCATCCCTAAATTTGATAATACTCCATTTTGACCTAACTTGCAGCGTCAATCAGGCTTCCCTGCCATTCCCGATAGATATTTCACCCGTTATTGTTCCTTACTTATTGAAGATCATACCCGTTTCATATAACTGAATTTAGCATCGGACTTCCTCCGTTCTTTTTTACCCTGACATTTCTGCTTTACAACCAATATATCAACTACTTTTTTAAATCCTCATGTACACTATTGACGACCTGAATGTCAGGCTACTGTCTGAATTAAAGGACATAGCCGAAGAAATGGGCGTAAAAAACGCCAAGAAGCTTGCCAAGCAAGACCTAGTTTATAAAATCCTCGACCAACAAGCACTAAAAGACGAACCCGTGGCAGCAAAAAAATCATCTGATGACGATAAGAAAATGAGACCGCGTCGTCGTGAAAACGTGGCCCCTACTGGCGCAGCGTCGAAGAAGGACAGCGGGCCGGCTCAGCCGCGGCAACCGGTTCAAAACATAGAAGAGCAGCAGCCTGCAATCCGCTTTGAAGAGCCTCAGCCAAAATTTGAAGATCCTGAGCCTCAATCACAAGCCCCGCAGCAAGCACCCAACAATCCAAACGATATCGCGCCTCCTCGTGAATTTCAACAAGACCGCCAGCAACAAAACAGAATTTCCCATATAAAGGATTTTGATGGCGCCATCACCAATGAAGGCGTTTTGGAGTTGATGCAAGATGGTTACGGATTTTTAAGATCCTCGGATTATAATTATCTGGCTAGCCCGGATGATATATATGTGTCTCCTTCACAAATAAAATTACTTGGTTTAAAAACCGGAGATACTGTGCGCGGACAGATTCGCCCACCGAAAGAAGGTGAAAAATATTTTGCCCTTCTTAAAGTTGACAACGTGAACGGAAAAACTACTGAAGAAATTCGCGACCGTGTTGCGTTTGAATATCTCACTCCCCTTTTTCCAAATGAGAAACTTAAGCTGAGCACGACCCCTGACAACATGTCGACTCGTATTCTTGACTTGTTTGCGCCAATTGGAA
>JBBRFP010000309.1:0-3474 GCA_038241465.1 Cytophagales bacterium
AGATAATTAAATCCATCATCATAGAGGACCAGGTAATCAGGATTCTTATTTTTTAAAACAGATTCAATTTCTTCCGGGCTATCCAGCAAGCTCACATCGAAAACAGCGGTCTCGAAGCCGCAATTACGAACAATCGCCGCCGCCTGCAGTGTTCCCAACGGAGGGTAGGGCTGTTTGAATTTCCATTGTTTGGAATCAAGCTTATAAAAATAGGAGTTGGCCAACAGCACGCTCTTCATAAGGCGAGGTTTATGTTAAAGCGGTTGCCAAATTCGGTAATCCTGGAATTATAGGCTGTTAGTACTTTCTTTTGATAAAAACCAGGATGACTGCGGGATACATGTCCGGCAGATTGAAAGGCAATCGAGAAATCATCGTTGTTCATGGTATGGCGATAGGTTTCTTTCCATCGGGACATGAATTTTTTCATACACCAATGATCCATTCGATCGAGGATTTTGCTCCCGATCATTTTCTCACCCATATTTTGCAGGGCGGTTGTGTGATCTTCTTTAAAATTGATATCAGCGCGATGGTTAGGCAGGTATTCACTGTACCATTTATTAGCTTGTTGAAATTGCTGCACAATCGACGTTCCGGTCATTGGTTTTAATGTTGCAACCTCGATGGCAGTGAAAATATTCTTTTGTTCAATTTCAAGATTATTGGTGTCGATAAAATAGTTTGTGCATAAATATTTATGGGAATTGAATAGAAAACATCGTCTGATGATTGCCATCGCACCACGCACCAGCCACAGTCGTCCGGTTTCAGTAACAATAAAATAATCGATGTCACTATTTTTATCCATGTACCCTTTTGAGATGGATCCCGATAGCATCACGGAGCGCACAAACGGGAAGAATGAAATTAGTTTTGATAGCCTTCTGGCAATTTTCATTTTACGTTCTGCCAGGCAATTTCCTTTTTTTCTTCGTTCGATAATCAGCGGTTCATTTTGCAAACAGTAGAATCCATCAATCAGGTAAATAATCTCTTTGTCAAGCAGGGTGGCAATGGAATAGTGTACCTCTGCTTCCATTGCCTGCGGCGAAAATGACAAAATCTCCGATTCTGTCAATGGATAATTAAAGATATCAAAGTACAGAAGTGTCCGGAGGATGTTTTTTTCATCCTCAGCGATGGCTGCCGGTATCGTTTCTGCTAGAATCATGGTTGGTTGCAACGGATGTACAGTGATTGAAACAGTGTAAAAAACAAAATCCCCTTCTGAGCGGCAAGCATACTTTCAGTGAAGCACATCAGTGCAAACAAAAAGATAAAGGCCACGTGTTCGGGAAATAGTGAGGCACCTTTGAAAAGTGGCAGTCCGATGCAGATCAGTAACATGATAAGGCCAGGCAGTCCTAGTTCCAATGTTGTTTGAAGATATTGGTTGTGTGCATTGTAATGAAGAGCGGCAACCTCGTCACCATATTTCTGATAATAATTCTGCAATGCGGCCTGACCATCGCCGGAACCCACCCCTGCAATCCATGATTTATTTAGTTCCGATACACTCGCTTTCCATTCAAGTAATCTGAAGCTTACTGAATTCCATATTTTTGTATTCTCGTTGGCAGTGTACGACGTGGATATTGGTTCCTGAAGTATTCTGAAACGGGAAACCGGATTGATCAGGACAAGCGATACAAGAACCATAACGGAAAGTGTGGGAACCATCATGATCTTGTAGTTTGATTTCATGATCGCATTCTGTATAGGCAGCCAGAATAGAACTGTCACATACGCTATCATAGCCATCCTTGACGAAAGTAAGCCAATGAACAGAGTAAATAATACAATCAGAGCGAGACCCGTGAAGTTGATCTTAATCTGTTCAATCATTCGCTGAATCAAAATGACGATGCAAAAGATAAGGTACATGGAGAAGTAAGAGGGGTGCAATCCTATCCAACTGCCCAGTTGTATGTAGGAAAAGTATTCCCAAAATATTGAAGATACCGGATTCAGCAGGTGGTAGGTTGAGTTAGTGAGCGTGTCAAAGTTAGACGGCGCGGGAGGCATGCTGCTTAGAAGAGTAACTGCAACAACTACAAGGCTGGCTATCACTATGGCAAGACAAGAGAGAATAAATCCTTTTTTTAAAAAACTAATATCCGATGATGTTAAAGGCCTCCCGCTAGCTATAATTATTGGAATTGACAGAAAGGCTAATTTTTTTTCTATTTCAAAGAATCCGGTGTTCACATGTTCAGAATAAGTAATTCCTATCAGGTGGAGAATAAAGAACAACAGGAATGGAATTATCCATTTTGCTTTCGTTAATCTTCTCCATTTCTGCTTGTAGTTCAGATCGACCATCCACACAGCGATCAATACCAGATTAAAAAAGCTGGTAACGGGTGTTGGTAGCGGCAGTGTGATGATGCACATCAGCCATGCGAACTTGTAAGCAGTATCGTAATTAATTCTATTCATTCATTGATCGTTGGGCAAAGATCTTCTCACCTGTCTGAATCGCTCCGAAATCACTGATAATATCGTTGGTAAAAGACGCGTTCGCGTTGATCGTTCTTCTTTCGTTGTCGAAAACCCATCCCCATTTATTAAAGTATTGAACAGCGCTCTTGAGATTAAACCACGTTAGCCTAAGGTCTTTATACGATCCGCGCGCATGAGTATGATAGATTTCCGCAAACGGGTAAAATATAGTGTCAAATTTCTGATGTAGCCGCCGGGACAGGTCGGTATCCTCTGCGTATAGAAAAAATCGTTCATCAAAAAGCCCTGTTTCTTTCAAGGCTGAATTTCTAAGGAACATGAAGCACCCTGAAAGAAAGGGGACGCTCATTAATTTGTTGTAGTGACTAAATTTCATTTCATAGTGATCATTCAATTTTTTTAGACAACCCGGTAGGAACCTTCTTGTCGCCAAATTCAGGGGTGTAGGTAACAGTTTGCAAAGGCGTTGGATCTTTCCGTTTGGATAGAGAACCTTCGGCATTACTAAGCCTGTTTGTGGATGCCGCTCCATGAAATCGAATAGTTTTTCAAGCACGTCAGGTCCGAAGTATACGTCGGGATTAAGGACGAGATGATAAGCCGATTCGTCCAGTAATTTGCTCATCACATGATTATGCGCTCTGCCATAGCCAAGATTATGATTCGCAAAAATGTAGTGACAATTATATTTCCTGCATAGATCTTCAGCGATCGGTTCCGAAGAGTTGTCAATGACATACAGATCTCCCGTCAGGCTGCTGGATAAGAAACTGCTAATAGCACGCTCCAACTCTTCCAGCTTACTTTGATAAATGACGATGGATGCAGTAATTTTTTTCATTTAGTGTTCCAGTAGTTCTTTGGCAAGATGAATTCTCAGTTTTATTTTATTTCCAAAGGAGGTTTCGCTTCGTTTTCCGGTCGAAGAGTAGTTCTCAGGATGTTTTCGGTGATCAACCAGAACATAAGGTAAAAATTCAACCCTGAAGTATCGCTCAGCAATCAATC
>JBBRFP010000310.1:0-3459 GCA_038241465.1 Cytophagales bacterium
GTCCTTAAAAGTATTTTCTATTATTAACATTGGCTCGGAAGTCCAAGGTTCATAAGGAAATAGTGTGTCACGTTTAAAACCAGTGGTAGTAAATTGCGACATCTCATGTACTGACGTTTGAATGTAGCGATAGACATCTTCGTCCTTCTTAAGGTATTCTCCTTTTGACCCGAAGGTCAAAAGATGAAGATTCTTGTTGATCTCTTGCATTTGTCGAACAATAACATCAACGTGATGTGTTACACTGTCCTTCGAAGCTTTTAGCTCCTTAATTCGCGCCGCTAAACGGGCATCTGCAACTTCCTTTGGTTCAAAAATAAAGTAAATAACCAATATGACAAACAAGCCAACGATCGGCAGGCATCCATAAAGAAATATCTTTTTCATAGTGAACCATGTTTTAAGATTGTTCTTTTTAAATACTATTAGCGATACCAACTCTCTAAGCACTGACGCTTATTAAATATAACGTTTCTCGCCCATATTCCAATAGAATAAAACGTGTGAGGATCATGCGTTTTCTTTATATAGCTGATCACATCTTTTTTGAAATACAAAGACTTCCTCAAAAGAGAATGACCGTCCAGCCGGGCATTCCAATCGCCACGAATTAGTCTTGAAAAAAACCAACGATCAAGAATAACGCGAACTTCATGATTTGATGGTCGCGGGAGATAAGAAATTTTTAAAACACAAATGCACACAAAAAATGCGCCTGATAATATCAGGCGCATTTAACCATTCAAATAAAGTAGAATTAAAAATTTCTGCCTGGAAAATAAGCCACCTCCCCAAGTTCCTCCTCAATACGTATAAGCTGATTGTATTTCGCCATGCGATCGGAACGTGAAGCAGAGCCAGTTTTTATCTGACCGCAGTTTAACGCAACTGCAAGATCCGCGATCGTGCTGTCTTCTGTTTCACCGGAGCGATGCGACATGATGCTTTTGTAAGAATTTCTCTTTGCAAGATTCACTGCGTCGATGGTTTCTGTTAATGAACCAATCTGATTCACTTTTACAAGGATTGCATTAGCAACTCCTTTGTCAATTCCATCTTGAAGGCGGTTCACGTTTGTGACAAATAGATCGTCACCAACCAACTGCACTTTTTTACCAATGCTATCGGTCAACGCCTTCCATCCTGTCCAGTCATCTTCCGCCATACCATCTTCCAAAGATATAATCGGGTATTTCTTAGCCCAGTTTGTCCAGTAAGCGGCCATTTCTAATGGCTTCAATTTTTTACCGTTGGATTTCTTAAAGTGATACAATTTTGTCTTGCTGTCATAAAATTCTGACGCGGCAGGATCCAACGCAATGAATACATCTTTACCAGGCTTGTATCCTGCTTTTTCAATTGCTTTCAATACAATTTCAATGGCTTCTTCATTTGACTTGATGTTAGGAGCAAAACCACCTTCATCGCCTACGTTTGTAGAAAGTCCTTTGTCGTGCAGGACACTTTTCAGTGTATGAAAGATCTCTGCTCCCATGCGCAATGCTTCAGAAAACGTATCAGCTCCAACAGGCATCACCATGAATTCCTGAAAATCGATTGAGTTATCTGCATGACTTCCTCCATTGAGAATATTCATCATCGGTACGGGTAAAGTATTTGCATTCACACCACCGACGTAGCGGTACAGCGGCTGACCTGCTTCCATTGCTGCCGCCTTCGCCACTGCCAGTGAAACGCCGAGGATCGCGTTTGCACCAAGCTTTCCTTTATTTGTTGTTCCATCAAGCTCAATCATGATCTTATCGATCAATGTCTGATCGAATACAGGGAATCCAACAATTTCAGACGCGATCTTATTGTTAACATTATCCACTGCTTTCAATACGCCTTTCCCCATATAGGTTTTCTTGTCTCCATCACGCAACTCCACGGCTTCATGCGTTCCGGTGGAAGCACCCGACGGAACAGCTGCCCGGCCGAAGGCGCCTGATTCGGTAAACACATCTACTTCTACTGTTGGATTGCCCCGACTGTCGAGGATTTGGCGGGCGTGAATGCTTTCAATGTAGCTCATGGGAAAGTATTTTAAATTTATAATGTGGGAATAGTTACTTCGTTGATATCGTTTTTTGTTCTCTGATCATGGCAACAAACTGATCAAACAAATACGTCGAGTCATGAGGACCCGGAGATGCCTCAGGATGATACTGTACCGAGAATGCATTTTTATTTTTAATTCGAATCCCCATGATCGTCTGATCATTAAGGTGGATATGGGTCACTTCAACATTCGGATTTTTATCAACATCTTCTGCACTCACGGCAAATCCATGATTCTGCGATGTCATCTCTCCAAGACCTGTGAGTAAATTCTTTACCGGATGATTCAATCCACGGTGGCCATGGTGCATTTTATAAGTTGAAATTCCTGACGCCAGCGCCAGGATCTGATTTCCCAGACAAATTCCAAATAAGGGTTTATCTGCGTCAAGCATCTCTTGAACTGCTTTTATAGCATACTTCATTGGGGCGGGATCGCCGGGGCCGTTTGAAATAAAATATCCATCAGGCTTCCACTTTTCCATCTCCGCAAACGTAGTCTTGGCAGGAAACACTTTTATAAAGCATCCGCGTTTTTCTAAATTCCTAAGTATGTTTTTCTTAATGCCAACATCAAGTGCCGCGACTCGCAACTCTGATTTTTCATGTCCGACGGTATAGGCTTCTTTCGTGCTTACGATGGAGGCAAGTTCAAGACCATTCATATCCGGCACGGTCGCGAGCTCCTTTTTCAGATCTTCTGGCTTTAATGCGGAGGAAATTATCGCATTCTGAGCGCCCTTGCTTCTGATATGGCGAACAAGCATGCGAGTGTCAACATCAGCAATACCTACGATGTTGTGTCGCTCCAGGTATTGCTGCAGACTCTCTTTGGAGGCTTTTCGGCTAAAGGATTCAGAGAAGTCATTGACTACTAACCCGCTGATCGTAGGCCTATCTGACTCCTCCTCCTGGTCGACGGTTCCGTAGTTTCCTATATGTGCAGTCGTATTCACAATGATCTGACCGTAATAGGAAGGGTCAGTGTAGATTTCCTGATAGCCAGTCATCCCGGTATTGAAACAGATTTCGCCTCCGGTAGTCCCTATTTTACCGATGGCAGTACCTTCCAGGAGAAGGCCGTCTTGAAGAAGGAGATATGCTTTTTGGCTCAACGTTTATTATGATTGGTTCGACAAAATTAACATTTCAACGATTGGTTACCCCAAAAAATGAAAAAGGGATTGAACAAATGTCCAATCCCTTTTTGCTTTTGTTTGAAGCGCTCACCTATTCTTTTTCTTTCTTAGGTGCCTTCTTCGCTTTCACTTTTTTCTCTTCTTTAGCCTCTGCCGCAGGAGATTCCACTACAGCATCTGTTGCGTCGGCTTTTTTGCCTTTACGGCTTCTGCGGGTCTTCGCCTTGTCCTTGGCTCCGTCCTTCTTGTAGGTATCGTT
>JBBRFP010000311.1:0-3452 GCA_038241465.1 Cytophagales bacterium
AAGGGCGTCAAAACCATAAGCCCAGTTAAGTCCAATAAGTCCAAAGGCAGGCATAAATATCCTGGCTCCAAAACCCGCTGACCGGTAGGACTTAAACGGATTAAAATCATAAAAATTATTCCAGTTATTTCCAGCCTCACCAAAGACCAACGTATAAATGGTTGCTGATTGGCTTGTACTTATCGGGTAGCGAAGTTCCATTACAAACTTATCGTAAACGATACCTCCTTCAATAGTTGATGGCGGTACACCGCTATTTCTCAAAGAATACAGAGGAGGTGTTACAAGGTTGTCTCCATATCCTCGTAAGCCAACAATTTCCTGGCCCAACACATATGAGTTAAACCCTCCGGCAAGTCCGGCACCTCCCATGAAGTATCTTTCAAATGGCCCCTGAGCCAATTTTGGATTGTATCGACCTATAAAACCAAAGTGTGCTCTCGCTTCCATCACAAGACTTCTTCCGGTCGGCTTATTGCTGCCAAGAAGTTTTATATAAAATTTAGAATCAAACATCCACTTGTGAAGTTCCAGCCATTTATACCGTTGGTTGATATCTTTTATAGCATCATCACTACGGAACAATGAATAAGGAGGAGTGAGCGAAAGACTTAATGATATCTGAGATCCCGAGGTAGGGAACATCGGATTATCGATGCTGTTTCTGGCAAGTGTCGTATTAAGTGTTATGCTGTTCGTTTGACCAACAGCAGGCAGTGAGGATCCAATACCATAATTGTTATAACTATAAACAAGAAGACCCAATGAATTAGTAAGTGTAAAATAGTTATCAGGCCATTCAAGGCGGCGACCCAGTGAAAAGGTAATACCACTTTGTTTCAGGGAATAATTGTCAGAAAAGGTATAGTCGCTGGCGGGTCTTTTTGATATCGAATGTGAAAGGCTTACTGTAAATGAATTCGGTCGCGCTCCTCCCAGCCATGGCTCAGTAAACGAGAGCGTATAACTTTGGAAAGATTGTCCGTTAGCTTGTGCTTGTATCGATAACTTTTGTCCATCCCCTACCGGCAATGGTCTCCATTTTTCAGGATGCATGATGTTTCGTGCTGAGAAATTATTAAAAGTCAGTCCGACTGTTCCGACAAATCCATAAAAACCTCCCCAACCTCCAGAAAGTTGTACTTGGTCATTGGATTGTTCTTCAACTTTCCACTCTATGTCCACGGTACCTGCCGCTGGATTTGGACGTACATCCGGTTCAACCTTTTGAGGATTAAAATACCCCATTGATGACAACATCTGTTGTGTCCGTATGATATCTGATCTTCTGAATTTTTGTCCAGGAATGGTACTCAGCTCCCTTCGGATAACATGATCGCTAGTCCTGTCATTACCACTTATTAAAATACGATCGATTGTAGCCTGCTCACCTTCAAATATTCGCATCTCAATATCGATTGAGTCACCGACGATGGCAACCTCAACCGGATTAACGCGGAAAAACAAATATCCATCGTCCATGTACAATCCACTGATATCGGCTCCCTTAGGATTAAAAGAGGTCTTTCTGTCGATCATCTCCTGGTTATACACGTCGCCCTTCTGGATGTCGAGGATCTTGTTCAGGGTAGTCGCTGGGTGAATATAATTTCCGGTCCAGTAGATATTTCTGAAATAGTATTTTATTCCCTCGGATATTTTGAAGTTAATATCGATGCTGTTGCTGCTGTGCCTCACAAGGGTATCAGATACGATCTCGGCATCGCGATAGCCCTGCGTATTGTAATAGGCTATTAGTTTCTTTTTGTCTTCATCAAAATCAGAGCGAATAAACTTCGATCCTTTTAGTACGTTTGGTTTTACATTTTTTGCAAGAAATTCCTTCATTTGTTTCCACGTCAGTTTTCTGCTGGAATCAAGAGCTGCTCTGTACTCTCTTGGTGGAGTACTGATAGCGGCTCCAAATATTGCACGATGAAGAGAGATGCGCGAATGCTCATGCGTCTTTTTCATTTTCTTCTTAAGGGTGGATCCGGAAATTTGTTCATTCCCCTCAAAGGCAATTTCGTTGATTCTTACTTTTGTTTTCAGGTCAACATTTATCCGTAGTCGAGTACCCCCGCGATTCAGGGTATCCAACTCTTGAGTGATCTTCACCTCCGTAAAAAGAAAGCCTTTCTTTGCAAAAAATTTCTTTACAGAAAGTTCAGTATTGCGGATGATGGCATCGTTTACAATTTTCCCTTTGATAAGCTTAAGGTCGTCCTTAAGTGACGACTCGCGAGATTTGTTGATACCGGTAAAATAGAAATCTGTCAACCGCGGACGTTCTGCCAGCGTAACCATTAAATAAACATTCTGGCCTTCGATTCGATCAACGCTGATCGAAATATCGCCCACTAACCCCATCTTCCATATTTTCCTGATGGCCGTTGCGATTTGATCTCCCGGAATTTTTATTTTGTCGCCGACTTTAAGACCTGTGAGAGAGATAACAGCATTTTTGTCAAGAACATTAAGACCCGAGATCTCAATGCCTGCAATTATAAACTCCGATGGTGACGCGTAATTTAGTGTCGCCTCAGTAGGTTCCTTGGCTATTTCTGTCTCTGTTGGAGCATTACGGTCACGGTTCTTTCTAAACTGTGCAAAGCCCGAAAAACCGCACACCATCAACAAGCACAAAATATAAATCCTTCTCATTTCTTAGGTATTCGGTTCCAATACTTTTCCAAATCTCCGCTCCCGATGCTGGTAAGAATAGATGGCTTCGTATAAATCTTCTTTTCTAAAATCTGGCCACAACGTGTTTGTTATATACAACTCAGTGTAAGCTATTTGCCATAGCAAAAAATTGCTTATACGAAGCTCTCCGCTCGTTCGGATCAACAGCTCAGGATCTACCACCCCTGCCGTTTCCAGATACCCGGAATATGTTTGCTCAGTGATGTCATTTACTTGCAATTTTCCATTGCGAACATCCTCTGCCATTTTTTTTGTTGCCTTTAAAATCTCCCACCGCCCACTGTAATTCAATGCTAGTAAAACGGTCAGTCCAGTATTATTCTTTGTAGCCTCCTTTGCTTCGTCGAGATTTCTCTGACATGCTGCCGGTAAATGGGTGATATCACCAATCGTCATGAGCCTTACCCGGTTTTCCATGAGATTGTGGATCTCCTTTTTAATTGTGTTCACAAGCAGTTCCATCAACCCATCCACCTCTTCCTTCGGCCTGCCCCAGTTTTCTGTACTGAAGGCATATAACGTCAGGTACTTGATTCCCAATTCTCCGCACCCCTCAGTAACGTCTGTAACCGCCTGTATTGCATTTCTGTGACCAAAAATCCTGGCTGCACCCTTCTTTTTAGCCCAACGTCCGTTCCCATCCATAATGATGGCAACATGCTGAGGCATGTTATTCAGGTCAATTTGGTCTTTGAAAGATGCCACAAGACCGCAAAAGTAGCCTATTTCCGACATTTACACACTAT
>JBBRFP010000312.1:0-3444 GCA_038241465.1 Cytophagales bacterium
AGGCCAGAGTGCGGAGTGCGGGGTGCAGAGTTCAGAGTGCAGAGTTCAGGGTTCAGAGTTCAGGGTTCAAAGTTCAGGGTTCAGTTAGAGAGAGTTAGTTAGTTAGTTAGTTAGTGGAAACGGAACATTAGACATGGGACACATTTTCAAATTATGACCCGTATTTCTTCATCAATTTTTCCACCGCCTTACTCGCCACTTCAGGAAATCTGATATCCAGCCGTTTTTTGGTGTCGAGCCACTTCTCAATACGTTTAAAACTTTTCTTCTTGACTTTCTTCAGAACTGGTACACCCATTTTTTTTAGTGCGGCTGCGTTGCACTTTTGTTCGTACTGACTTTTCATTGGCACCACCAGCAACTTTTTATTCATGTGGAGCACTTCGGCCGGCGTTTCAAACCCGGCACCACAGATCACTCCGGTGCAATTGACAACACTTTCAATAAAATCGTCGCCGCTTACAGGATAAACGGAAATCCTGCCAATGTGATACGGCTGCTTGGTGTGCTTTGAAAATATCTGCCAACGGATCGAGGGAAATCTGAGAAATAGTTCGACTAATTTCTTGTCGTCGTATGCAGGAAGGTACACTGTATAGTGGCCCTTGTCTTTTGCCTTCGCTTCTGCTATTGCTTTCCGCACCACGGGCGTGAATATATTCTTATCGTATTCCTCAAAGTGAAAACCGATATAGTTCTCCACCGGCGCATAGTGCGTGAGGAGCCATTCACCAAATGGATCAATGATCTTAGGTCTTGGCGACTTCTTTGAAAGCAATGCCGATTGATGGCTTAAGCCCACAATTTTAATTTCTTTCTTTCTTGCCGCCCAGGCGGATATGGGTTCAAAATCGTTGACGATGAGATCGTATTTCTCCACCGGAAACTGACTGATCTCTTTAACAACGTCTTTAGAACTGTTCTTCTGAAAAGTTTTATAGAAGTTGATACCGCCCGCTTTCCCAAAATAAAAGCTTAGGCCTTTCGATTTATACTTAACGGGATATGGAAGCACAATCTCCGCCTGCGCGCCGCTTACAAACAGATCAAGCTCTCCGTATTTTTGTAGCTCAGGTATGATGTCGACCGCACGGCTTAGATGCCCGTTGCCAGTACCCTGAATAGCGTATAGTATTTTCATTTTTTTAAGCCCTCTGCTTCCATCGAACTCCTCCCTCTCCCTTGGGACAGAGCCGGGGTGAGGTCATTTTTTAAGAAATTCGTTCACAAGGTCTTTAAATATCTCATCATTATCCATATCGCCTTTTAAACGATTTGGGATTTTGATGGATTGGGCATAAAGATCATCAGAATAGTGATAAATTTTCCACGCATTATTGGAATACTCGAGGGAAGTCAGGTTTTCAATCCAGTCGCCGGAATTCAGATACATCACCTCTCCCTTGTCCGTAACGATTCGTTTCATTTCAGGGTGATGGATGTGTCCACAAACCACATAATCATATCCCTTCGATATAGCGATTTCAGCGGCTGTGATCTCGAAGTTGTTGATGAATTTCACCGCCTGCTTCACGCTGTCTTTAACACGCTTCGACAAAGAAATCTTTCCTTTCCCGAAAAGGTTGAGTATAAAATTTACAAACGTATTGATCAAGATAAGTGTGTCATAGCCAACGGCCCCAAGTTTCGCAAGCCACTTGGAATTTTGCATCGTGACGTCAAACACATCGCCATGGAAGATCCAGGCTTTCTTCCCGTCAAGTGTTACAACTTTTTTATTATCGATCTGGAATGAGCCTATCCGGAAACCGGCAAACTTCCGGAGCATCTCATCATGATTTCCTGTGAGGTAGACAATTTTTGTGCCCTTTGCCAACAACCCTGTTATGTGTTTGATGATCTGCATGTGCGACTTGGGCCAGTAGCGTTTGCTGAACTGCCACATATCGATAATGTCGCCATTAAGAATGATCGTCTTGGGTTTGATCGATTTAAGGTACCGGAGGAGTTCTTCTGCGTGGCAACCGTACGTGCCGAGATGGATATCGGAAAGAATAACGAGGTCGAGTTCTCTTTTTCTTCTTTTAGGCAATACTCAGTATTGAGGAACAAAGTTAATAAACCGGGGCAATAGGAATAATTTCCTGATATTAAGGGAATGTTAATAAATGACCATTGGGAGGATCAGCGGTTCTACGAAATATCGCAACCTTCATCAGTGCCATTCATTAAATATTCATGTTTTCCTGGAGTCGAAAAAATTTTACACCTAGAAATTAAAATCGATTTTTGAAAAACGATCTTGACGGTGTTGTGCATTGGCAGATATTACAAATTTAAAAGTAATAGCTATGATGGAATTGCTATGAACGTGATTCCATTGGAAAGAAATTCTTACACGCAATTGATTCAATTGCAGTAGACTATTGGAAAAATGGTAAAAACTATTTTAAAAAAAGCCCGGCCAATGCCTCGTGCCTTCTGCCCAACCTGCGCTATCTAAATCTGAATCGCAAGTATTTAATAGTCTCCCCCTTCTCCGCGAACATATCTTCAAACTTAGTCCTGATATCAAAGCATTCCCCCCTTAAGTCTGAGCTATAAACATCCTCGGTAAACAATAGATTTTCAACATCATTACGTTGATACAACTCCTCAAGAGTAAACCGAAACAGGTCGGTATTATCTGTCTTGAACCTCAGATAACCTCCGGGTCGAATCACGTTTTTATAAAGATCAAAAAAACGATTGTTGGTCAGTCGACGTTTGATGTCTCGCTTCTTCGGACGCGGATCAGGAAAAGTAATCCAGATCTCATCCACTTCACTCTCCGCAAAAAAAGTCTCCACATTCAATATGTTGGTGCGCAGAAATCCAATATTGGTGAGGTTCTGTTCTACGGCGAGGGTACTCCCCTTCCAGATGCGATCACCTTTGATATCCACCCCTATATAATTCCTATCAGGAAAAAGATTTGCCAGAGCTACCGAATACTCTCCTTTACCACAAGCAAGCTCTAATGTGATTGGATTTACAGATGGGAAAAATAGCTTATTCCAGTTCCCTTTGATTTTCGTGAACAGGTCTTTACCCGGCTCTATCACATTCGCACGTTCCGCCACGACTGCGAAACGAAAAAGTTTATTCTTCAATTACCTGAATTTAGAGTTCATTAATTTCACCGACCACAAAAGTACTTCCGCCAATGAAGATCATATCATTTTTCTTCGCAGTGCGAAGCGCGTCATGATATGCTTCGTTCACATCAGAAATTACCTTACCATCAAGTCCGAAGAGTTTTGCTTGTTCGGCAAGGGATATGGCGTCAAGGGCTCTGGGGATCTTTGCCTGACAAAAGTAATAGGTAGCCTCTTTTGGCAGCAAACTCAATATGTCCGAAATCTCTTTATCATTCACCGCACCAAATACAATGTGCAATTGCTCGTGTGGCGTTGATCGGATTTGATGAACTACTTGTTTGAT
>JBBRFP010000313.1:0-3391 GCA_038241465.1 Cytophagales bacterium
GTGCCCCTGAAGCCGAGTATTGTTTTCTATTCCCTTCATCCAATCCTGGGTTAATCAATTCCGATACAACCCAAACGATTCCGAGGCCTAAGAGAATGCCCATATAGGGTGGTAAATGGGTAAGTGTCTTGAATACCGGAACGAAAAGGAGAATACCAACTCCCACTGCCAGCATTATTTTCCCGCCTTTGCCTACACCATTTCCATTCTGCGGGATTTCAAAACCGGCTAACTTCCCTTTGATCTTAAAAGAAATCACCGCCAAAGGGATCAGAAGGCAGACCATGCTTGGGACAATTAGTTGCTGCATAATTTTCAAACTCGTAATCTGTCCGCCGATCCAAAGCATCGTCGTAGTCACATCACCAATGGGTGACCAGGCGCCTCCAGCGTTTGCTGCAATAATCACCATACCTGCAAATACCAGCCTGGTTTCGCCGTAAGGAATAAGCTTTCTGATCAATGAGATCATAACAATTGAAGTTGTCAGATTGTCAAGAATGGCGGAAAGAAAAAATGTCAACCAGCAAACAATCCATAACAGACTGCGAACACTTCTGGTCTTTATCTTATCGGTAATAAATTGGAAGCCATCGTGCGCGTCGATCAGCTCCACGATGGTCATCGCGCCGATCAGGAAAAAAAGTATCGAAGATATTTCGCTCAGGTGTTCCGCGAGTGCTGATTGAACAAACTGGCGATAGATTTCGGTAGCAGTAAGATTAACAAAACTGGTAGAAAAGGTCTGATACTCCAGACTTGAAAGTAGGGATTGACTTGGACCCTGGATAGCAAATAAAGTCCAGCATAACACCCCGGTTAATAATGCTGACGCTGTCTTATTAATTTTCAAAGGGTGCTCACAAGCAATGGCGATGTAGCCCAGAATAAAGATTATAACTATCAGAAATTCCATGGTCGAATAAAATTGTTGATATGCCTTTTTATTTAAGGATAATATCCAGTATCGATTTCAAAATTAGTCTGTAACAGCATGCCGTACAACTATACTAATATCAATCAGGATGCTTGCGTTTCACTGATGCGAATAAACACATTATTATCAAAGCAGCCGGCGTCACAAGAAAGCTGAATGAATTCTTTAACAGAGACCCCGAAGTAGACTTTAAGGGTATGGTCGCAGTAAAAAACTAGGATTTTGTGTTACTCGAAGCGCAGAGAATCAATAGGGTCCAACTTCGACGCTTTGTTGGCTGGATAATATCCTGAAAGCAATCCCACTGCTACGCACACGACAAGACCTACCGTGATCCATAGCCATGGAAGAACAAAAGCCATACTCAATAACTTAGAAAGCGCATTGCCCGCGATCACGCCAAGAATAATCCCCGCGATTCCACCCAACAAGCAAACAACGATCGCTTCAATAATAAACTGCTGTCTGATCTTTGCAGGAGTTGCTCCCAGTGCCTTGCGAACTCCCACCTCACGTGTTCTCTCTGTAACAGAAACGAGCATGATATTCATCAAGGCGATAGAAGAACCAAGCAGTGTCACAAATCCAATTCCCAGTCCAACCCACGTGATGATGCTCATCAGACTATTCAATTCAGCAAGCGTATCGCTCTTATCGAGATCAAAAGAATTTGGATTACCAATCTGATCCCTGCGAATAGCGCGCATCAATCCTGTTGCATCCCCCATCGCACCTTCCAGTTGCGTAGGATCCGAAATGGCAACTGTAACATTATATCTCAGTCCGCGGCCCGACGCCATTTGATTCGCCACGAGGACCGGAACAAAAACCATGTTATCATAATTTCCGTCGGCCATATTACCTTTCTCATTTAAGATTCCGATGACGCGGAACTGTGTTCCCTTAAAGGATATCATCGCCCCGATAGGATCTTCATTCGGTTCAAAGACAGCATTGTAAACTTTGCTTCCTAGCACGCAGGCTTTTGCGCCGTACTGAATTTCAAGTGTCGAAAAGTTTCTACCCTGTACAAACGTCAGACTTTTAACAAACATGTAATCGTCATTAATACCCGTTATCCGGATATTTGGATTTGTTTTTAATGAGCCATGTTTCACTTCCGCATTGCCGGTAAGGTCCGCTGAGAGGCTTATATTAGAGGGGACTTTATATTGATCGATGAACCGTTGAACCTCGTTTAACATCAAGGGTTTATAAGTCTTCTCTTTCACTCCGCCCTGACTTGATCCGCGATTCCATTTTGAACTTATGTCGAAGGTATTGGCACCTAGTGACGCCAGACTTTCATTTAGCTTCACCCCTATTCCCTCTACTGCGGTAAGGGATCCGACCAGCGCCGTTATTCCAAACGTGACAATGACGGCCGTAAGAATTGAACGCAATAGATTCGCTTTAATGGAACGAAGGCCTTCTCTAATATTTTCTAGCATGGGGGAGAAAAAAAATCAGTTGTTAAACACAAAAATACCTCCTTTTACGTTTGTCTCAGGAATAGTATCTATAATAATTTGTTCCTTAATGGTACCTTTAACGATGCGTATTCTTCTTTTGTTCTGTTTTTTGATCGGTAGCCTTGCCGCCAGGGCAAATTACATATTTATACCAATGGATAATAAGCAGGCCGACCACCTTAAAGCCTACGGAATCGCTTATTGGGTTCTGAAAAAGGATACGGAGGTCGATTGGTTGCTGAATTATCGTGGTGGCAGCTTTATGTGCAAATTCCATCCCGTCATCCAAAATGAGCTTGTAGTACGGGGAGTGAGCTACGACATAATTTCCGACGCAGAGGCAAATCAGATTCTGCTTGAAATTGCCAGTCCGGCGCTCAACTATGATATAATGAAGCTGGAAAAATTTCCCAAGATCGCTGTCTACTCCCCTAAGACAAAGCAACCCTGGGACGATGCCGTTACACTTGTATTGAGCTATTCGGAAATACCCTATGATGTTGTTTTTGATGATGAGGTGATGAAGGGTGATCTGACCAAATACGACTGGCTTCATCTGCATCATGAAGATTTTACCGGGCAATATGGAAAGTTCTTTGGCTCCTATGGAAATATGCCGTGGTATCTTGAACAACAGAAAGAGGCTGAAGATATGGCGCGCAAGCACGGATTTCCGAAAGTATCACAGTTGAAACTCGCCGTTGCAAAACGTATTAAAGAATTCGTTGCAAGTGGTGGATTTCTCTTCGCGATGTGCTCGGCGACCGATTCCTTCGACATCGCCGTCGCTGCAGACGGAACTGATATTTGTGAACGTATGTACGATGGTGATCCTGCTGATCCTAAAGCTCAGGATAAACTTAACTTTGACAATACCCTGGCCTTTACAAATTTCCATCTGGTGCGGGACCCTTATCAATATGAATTTTCCGACATCGACAACAATATCCAGGAAAGAGGGCTTCGTCAGGACAATGACTAC
>JBBRFP010000314.1:0-3387 GCA_038241465.1 Cytophagales bacterium
GGCGACTGATAAGTTCAAGGGAATTGTTGGTGATTTCCTTTACATGGAAGATGGATCATTAGTAATGATTAATATGAAGGCAACAGCGATCGGCTCGTTATTCTCCGGCATGAAGAATCAGATCGTACGAATCAATTCAAAAAACGGTGATATTCTTTGGGATCAAACCTACCGGGGTATAGTTGAAAAGAAGATCCTTACGCGTGAGCGTCTGGTTAAAATGAACGTAGAGGATAACAAAGTATTTCTTTACATGAATGGAATTCAGGTTTTTGACTATGCGGATGGAAAACCACTTTGGGCTGCGGTATATGACCAGACACCATCAGATGTGGTAAAGAACAAGAAACCTGCAGGTGCTACCAAGTTTGGTGCCTATGGTGTCGTAGCACAACCGCTGGTGGTGGGTGACTATATTTTTGTGCTTGATCTGATCAACAAAAAGAATCAGTATCTAAAAAAGTATGCATTGAAGACTGGTAAATTGGTTTGGACATCACCTGAGATTAAGGATGCGCGTGCGATTCCTGGTATCTACGTGGTGGGAGACAAGGTGATTCTTCAGGTAGGCGGGCAGGTAGAATTACAATACACCGCGCGTTCAAGAGCATCTGACGGCACCGTCACGTTCACGAATACCATTGAAATGGAAAATGTTAAGCCATTGAATATTCAGTGCTTTAATGCAAACACCGGCGAACAGATCTGGGAATCAGAAAAAATGAAGAAAGGATTGACCAATCTTTTTCTTTCCGGCGATAATGTGATTGTTTGTTCAGGTAAAGCGTTGTATTCACTGGATGTTAACACAGGCAAAGAGAAATACGAAAAACCTTTAAAAGAGGATAATATTGGCGAGGCCGATCTGATCATCGACTATGGCGATGAAGTTGTAATTCTCGGTGAAAAAGGTATCAGCGAACGCAAGAAAGCCGATGGCTCACTGACGGCATCAAGCAAGTTTAAGCGCTCAACTCCAATTACCTATAATGGACAATATATCTATGGCGGAAAGACAATGGCACTTTATACACAATCGAGTGACTATGCTGTTTATGATCTGAAGACGGTAAAGTATAAAGGCTTTGATGCACGCAAAGGCGCTTCGGCTTACCTATCGGATGATGGTCTAAGCCTGTACGTGTTTGAGTCAGGGGGCATGATGAGAAAATCTAAATTCACAAAATTGAGTGCAGAGTAGTCATATACGTACAACGCCGTATTTTAAGTTAGTGTCAACTCAAGGAATTTTGGGTTAGTTAATGTAAAACCCCTCGGGTACGTCCGGGGGGTTTTAGATTACTACTTTTTTCACATTATCAACTACTCTTCAAATAGGTACTTTTAGAAAGTGATTATTAAAATAAAGCGAAATGAAAATATTTGTATGGATTATGTTGGCAGTTACCTTCTCCACCACTCTTTGGGGGCAAAATGATCAGTCTGTAATTGCCTATGATCAGGGGAAATCACTTTACGAAAAGGAAAAGTACAGCGAGGCCATTCCTTTCTTCGAAAAATCATTGGAAATCAACAACGTGAACCAAGATGCTCTTTATTACTTAGGCTTATCCAGCCGGCAGGTAAGCCAGAATGAAAAAGCCATTGTGAATTTTAAAAAACTTGAAAGTCTTAATCCTGATTATTGGGCGTGGTTTTATTATGAAATGGGCGTCGCGCAAACCGTCATGAAGCAATTTGTAGATGCGACTTCTTCGTTTGAGAAATTCATTAAGAAATTTCCTCATGATCCTTCGCGAATAAAGCTTATTCATCAGGGGCAGTATAAATTAAACTACGCCAAACAACAGCAGGATCTACTAGCTATGAAGTCAATAATGAAAGATCCTGTAAAACTCTCTTCGGCGGTGAACAGTCCTTATCCTGATTATATGCCTGCCCTGGATCCAACCGGCACAAAATTATATTTTACGTCCAAGCGATTAGGCGGTAGTAAGGAAGAAATATCGACAGATAAAGAAGGAGATGAAGATGTGTACTTCATTGAAAAGACCGGAACGGAATGGAGTGCCCCAAAACTTCTACCAGAACCTTTAAATTCAAAAAGCAACGAAGGTGCAGCCTGTTTTTCTGCCGATGGTCAGACGATGATCTTTACTGCCTGCGGAAGAAAAGAAGGCATTGGAAGTTGTGACCTTTATATCTCCACACTGGAAGGAAGTAATTGGACCAATCCGGTTAACATGGGCAATGTTGTCAATACCGACCAGTGGGATTCTCAACCAACCATTTCGTATGACGGTAACAGAATCATTTTTTGTTCTTCAAGACCCGGTGGTTATGGTTCAGAAGATCTTTATATGATTGAAAAAAATATTTTTGGGGATTGGGGAATACCCATGAATCTCGGTGGGATGGTCAATACTCCTTTCAGCGATGATGCACCCTTCCTGGCGCAGGATGGCAAAACACTATATTTTGCATCCAAAGGTCAGGCAGGTTATGGAGGATATGATCTTTTCAAAACAGTATTTGAAGACGGACGATGGACTGCGCCAATCAATCTTGGGAAGCCATTAAACACTGAAGGTGATGATAGCTACTTTACAATTGGTGGCTCTGGTGAGATCGGATATTTTTCATCTAATCGTGATGGTGGCGAACAGGAGGATCTTTACCAAATGGAAATTCCAGCGGAGATGCGTCCTCAGCCAACTGTAGTCGTGGAAGGTGTGGTGACAAATCTCAAAAACGGTGAGAAAGTGGGTGCCTACGTTATGGTGGAGGATTTAAATACTGGCGCGCTGATCGCAGTGAATAAAAGCAATACCGCCAGCGGTAAATATCTCGTTGTGCTTCCTGCAGGGAAAACGTATAGCGTATCGGCGAATAAGGAAGGATTCTTCTTTCACTCAGAGCGATTTGATGTGCCCGTTGAGGCGAAATATCAAATGATCAAAAAAGATATTGCGTTAAAGCCGATTGAAAAGGGAGCAAAAGTTGTGTTGAACAACATCTTCTTTGATACTGGTAAGGCAACACTATCGGCACAGAGTAAGGTTGAATTGGAAAAGGCTGTTGATTTGATGAAAACCAATCCAACCATGACCATTGAAGTAGGTGGTCATACTGATAATGTTGGAGACGATGCATTGAACATGAAGCTATCTCATGATCGTGCGAAATCAGTAAGAGACTACCTGATTAACGCAGGAATTGCAACGATACGTGTGCAGGCAAAGGGCTACGGGGAATCAAACCCTGTTGCAACCATTGATTCGGAGGATGGAAGGAAATCTAATAGGAGAACGGAGTTTATTATACTTGAATTTTAGTGGTTGCGGTAGATAATATTAGTTTTAAAGGCATTTTTTCATAATTAGTTTATACAACACTAATCTCACAATCCTTAAATCCTAGTCGGCT
>JBBRFP010000315.1:0-3368 GCA_038241465.1 Cytophagales bacterium
CGATCCTGACAACACACCTTCTCACTTGATTGAACAATCATCGTGGGCTGATTCTGAAATAAAGCAAATCAAAAGTTTGAAAGTGCAACTTGAAAAGTTATCCAATTTTAAAGATGATTTGAAAGTAAAGAACGCTGCTGATATTGTTACTAAATGGTTAGAGGAGAAACACAATCCAGTAATCTTTTGCCGATACATTGCCACCGCTCATTACGTTGGTGATCTGTTAAAAGAACACCTACTTAAAATCTATAAGAAGGACATTGATGTTCGCGTCATCACCAGTGAAGACCCGGATGAGGTGCGTAAAGAGCGTGTGGATGACATGAAGAAATCATCTAAGCGTGTGCTTATCGCTACGGATTGTTTGTCGGAAGGTATAAACTTGCAAGATTTGTTTACATCGGTATTGCACTATGATCTTCCCTGGAACCCAAATCGATTGGAGCAACGTGAAGGCCGTGTGGATCGCTTTGGCCAGCAAAAGCCAGTAGTGAAGGCATACTTACTATATGGAAAAGATAATCCTATTGATGGCGTGGTCTTGAAAGTATTGCTGCGTAAGGTGCGAGAGATTAAGCGTTCATTAAAAATCTCAATGCCTTTCCCCGAAAATTCTGAAACGATTATGGATGCCGTATTGCAATCGGTGCTCCTTAATCCAAAGAAGATTCAAGAATCATTGCAAGCAACAATTGACTTTGGTCCCGACTCTGCCATCACACAATCGGAGCTGAAAGCAACCAAAGCGATTGAAGAAGCTGCGGAACGTGAAAAAAAATCACGCGATCTATTTGCTCAATATGCTATCAAAGCAAGTGAGATTGAAGAAGATCTCCATCATGTTGATGAAGCCATTGGTGATCCTAAAGACGTAGAACATTTTGTAACGGGCTGCATGGCTTACTTGGGCGTGCAGATGGATGTCGATAAAAAAGGATATCGTTTGTATCCGGCAAACCTCCCGGATTCATTGAAACCAACATTGCCCGAAACCGCTCCATTTGCAATTTCATTTTATTCCCCAACACCAGAGCATGTGTATTACATTGGGCGCAATCATCCCTTTGTTGAACAACTCTGCCAGATCATGTTGGCAGCAGCTTTGAATAATACAGAGAGATTGAAAGTAGCTCGCGCAGCAGCCATTAAAACTACAGCCGTAAAGATTAAGACGAGCTTAGTTCTCTTCCGCGTGCGCAATGTGATTAGTGATAAGGTAGGGCTGAATGAATTGGTGGCAGAAGAAATGTTATTGTGGGGATTTAAAGGTTCGCCCGAGGATGGAAACTTTTTAACCAATGCCGAAGCAAAAACGCTACTTAACGAAGCCGGACCAACAGGGGACACTACACCCGAACAGCGAAAGTCTGAATTGAAGAATGAGCGCGAGATCGTGGATATACTCAAAAAAGAATTTGACAAAGTAGCTTTTGATCGTGCCGAAAATCTAGTGGCTTCACATGAACGCTTCCGTAGAGTAATGGGTGGAAATAAATATAAAGTAGTGCTGCCAATACTACCCATGGATGTAATGGGCTTGTATGTGTTGCTTCCTGATAACCGTAACCAGCCGTGAGCATGAAATTTCAAACCACACGAATAGAAGGAAACACCATCTCGGCTGATATTCTTGAAAAGATCAGTGAAGGGGAATTTAAGGGCCAGCAACCTAAAGACTTTGGCCTTGAGCCCGGTACAAAAGTAAAAGATGAGATTGCGCGTGCCTGGGCCGATGCGCAAAACCAATGGAAGATATTCAAGAGCCGTACGTCCGATTTAGGTGATGACGATACCGGCTTGCCCGAAGTGCGCAAGTATTGGATGATTCCCTTCCTTGGTTTGCTCGATTTTAATCTCGAACCAGCACAAGCGGAAAAACTGGACAACGGTAACAGCTATGCCATCTCGCACCGCGAAACAAAACTCGATCGCTTTCCGGTTTATATAGTTGGCTTTAAAGACAAAGCACAAAAGGCACCTGAAGAACGATCTACCTTAGATATAAAGCCATCCAACGCTACGCGTAAAATGTCACCACATGCGCTGGTACAGGAGTATGTAAACCTGACGGAGTATGCCTATGCCATCATCACCAATGGATTGCAGATTCGCTTGTTGCGCGATAGTAGTCGATTGGTAAAGCTTTCCTTCCTGGAGTTCGACCTGGAGCAAATGATGGAGGAAGATTGTTTTTCAGATTTTGCGTTGTTGTTCCGTGTGCTGCATGCCTCTCGCTTGCCGCGAAGCAGACAAGAAACCGCAGACAGTTTAATAGAACAATATCATCAGGATTCTATCGAATCGGGTGCACGCATCCGTGAAGGGCTGAGTGAAGCCGTAGAGAAATCCATTCGCATGTTTGCCAATGGTTTTTTGAAACATCCGGCCAACAAGGTGTTGCGCGATGCTATTATAAAAAAGGAAGTTACACCTGAAAAATATTATCAATACCAGCTCAGGCTGATTTATCGCTTGTTGTTTTTAATGGTAACAGAGGAGCGTAATTTAATTTATGCTGACCATTATGATAAGAAGCTGCGCGATATTTATTACCAATATTATAGTGTTGAGCGTTTGCGCAAAATGGTGGACAAACGTTACCTGGCTGATGCCCGGCACTCCGATTGTTGGGAAGGGTTGAAGCATACGTTTCAATTATTTGAAAAGGAAAGTTATGGTGGCCCGTTAAAGATCAAACCGCTTAATGGTGACTTATTTGGATTAAATACCTTAGGCATGTTGCATGACAGTGCGCTTGATAACCAGGTGACACTCGACTGTATCCGCAACCTCACTGTATTTATTAATAAGAGCACACAGCAATTCATGCGGGTGAATTATGCTTCTCTCAATGTGGAAGAGTTTGGTTCGGTGTACGAAGGCTTGCTGGAGTATGACCCGGTGCTGCACATTACCGATGAACAAACCATTTCTTTCGATTTTAAAACAGGTGAAGGACGCTCTTCTTCCGGATCACACTATACACCGGAGGAACTAGTACAACCTTTGATCAAGCACTCGCTCGAATACATTATTGCAGACAAACTGAAGGAGAAAAACAAAGAGGCCGCATTGCTTTCTATTAAGGTATGCGATGTGGCCTGCGGTAGCGGCCATATTTTACTATCGGCAGCACGAAGAATTGCTACCGAAGTAGCGCGGGTGAGAACGGGTGAAGATCAGCCTACTCCAGGCGCCATGCGCCTGGCAACTCGCGATGTAATAAAGAATTGTATTTACGGAGTAGATAAAAATCCATTGGCAGTAGAGTTGTGTAAAGTGGCCTTGTGGCTGGAATCACATAACCCCGGTGAGCCTTTAGGATTTTTAGATCATCATATTAAATGTGGCGATGCCATTGTAGG
>JBBRFP010000316.1:0-3360 GCA_038241465.1 Cytophagales bacterium
GATCACATTGCTCCGAGCCTTGACGAGTTTTTATATCTGAACAAACTTAATACCGCTGTATCGTATCCTAAGAACAGAATCAATGTCCTTCTGCTGGAAAATGTTCATCCGGTTGCGATCGAGCTTATGAAAGCCGAAGGTTTTCAAGTCGAATCCTATCCTGCGGGATTGGAAGAGGATGAACTTTGCGAAAAAATTAAGAATGTTTCTGTCCTGGGTATCCGTTCCAAAACACAAGTGACTGCGAAAGTTCTAAACAGCGCCCACCGGCTGATGACGATCGGGGCATTTTGTATTGGGACCAATCAAATTGATCTGAAAGAGGCTACAAAAAAAGGTATAGCCGTTTTTAATGCGCCGTTTAGCAACACGCGTTCTGTTGTGGAACATGCCATTGCAGAGATGATCATGCTGATGCGTAACATCCCTGATAAGTCGGCGAAGATGCACGTTGGCAAATGGGATAAATCCGCAAAGGGCAGTTATGAGATTCGTGGCAAGAAGCTGGGCATCATTGGATACGGTAGTATAGGAACACAACTTTCTGTGATCGCAGAAAATCTGGGCATGCAGGTCTTCTATTTTGATCGCGAAGAGAAGCTGGGACTGGGAAATGCTACAAAGTGCAAAACGCTAAAAGAATTGCTTGCCATTGCAGACGTAATCACGCTTCATGTTGACGGACGCGATTCAAACACAAATTTGATCGGAGCGGCCGAATTCGACCTGATGAAGAAGGGAGTGTTGTTTCTAAATCTGAGCCGCGGTCATGTAGTGGACGTAAAAGCCTTGCGCGAAAATATCTTAAATGAAAAAGTCGGTGGATGTTCCATTGATGTATTTCCTTACGAACCAATCAGCAATAGCGAAGAATTCGTCTCTGCATTGCGTGGATTACCGAACACAATCCTTACTCCACATATTGGAGGAAGCACGGCCGAAGCTCAGGAGAACATTGGAAACTTTGTTCCGGGAAAAATGATGGAGTACATCAACACCGGAAGCACTAGCAACAGCGTGAACTTTCCTAATTTAACATTGCCAACACTGGAAGATGCTCATCGCCTTATTCATATTCACAATAACGTACCCGGTATTCTTGCCAGGATCAATAAGGTGCTGGCAGATAATGATATCAATATAGCGGGTCAGTATCTGAAGACCAACGAGCATATTGGTTACGTGATCACTGATATTGATAAGCACTACAACAAAGACGTAATCAAGCAATTACGGGCGATCGAAAACACGATTAAGTTTAGGGTATTGTATTGATACACAACTTCGGCGTTGGTCTGCTGACAAGAATTCCAAAACAGGCCATCTGAAAAATATACTTGCTAACGAAACTTAGAGCTCTGAATTTAGAGGGTCTTTGTTTAAAACAAAGATCACGAAGCGAGACTCAAAGTTTGCAAAAAAAAATACAATCCTTACAGAAGCTGCTTCGCAGTAAGTTAAATAAAGAGAATCACCTTCACCCCGAATTAATGCTGGAGGCGCCATTTCGCCCCTACAACGGTCGTTAAGTTAAATCTCTTCCGCATTCTCACTGTGGTTTGCGTATTCGCTCTGCGATCGGTGCGCAAATCATCTTTTGAAAAAATAACTATTATTTTGTCCGTCTCAGAAAAGTTTTACCAAAACCAATTCCTCCATAGACAGTGGTCTGGTTTTTATCTCCCATAAACAAATTCGCATAAATCCGGAATTGAAATCCGTTTGCAGAAATACTTCTGTATCCAATCATTGGCCCTGCAAAATATTTTGATGTAGTCACTTCGTACGGCTGATCTGCAGGTTGTAGTGCATAACAAGCACCAATGCCCCCTTCTAAAAAATGGTTTGCGCTTCCAAAATTGTAGGTAACGGCGTGCGAAAATGAATAGGATCTGAAATTATAATTTGCCCATCCACCAATACCGGCTCTTGCATCAAAAAATCCTTTGTCCGTCTGAAGAAAGATGTAATCGTATTGTGCTGATATCCCTATCCCTATGCCTCCGAACTCTCCCGAAAAGGCGTGCCCATATTTTACCTGTGCAAAAGAGGATCCGCACGCACAGAATAGCAGACAGCAAACGATTGCCTTCATAAGTTTCCAACAAAATACGAAGGATATGTCTAAAGATTAAGCAGACACACGCATTAATCTTTCGTCCTTGGGGCTTTCAACTCCTAAAAACAAAATCCACCCAGATGAGGAGGAATTTCTGAACCCCAATTACGACAAGTTTTGAGCTGCCTTCAACCGCAACCTTCTTCTGTTATCCTGCTTTTTGGGCGAGGCCCCGACGTATCGGGGTGAGGCCTGATTTTGTTTGAATGCTATCGCTCGGTATTGTTTTTACATGTTAGGTTCAGCAAACGTGTCCCGCACCCGAGTGGATTTCTGGATCAAACGTACATAAATCTTCCTCTCCGTCAAGTGTTGATTTACTTCTAATTTTTTATTACCTCGCGCCTCAACAAATCCACATGGTTAACTTCACTCCCGGTCCTTCCCAATTGTATTTTACCGTTCCTGACCACATCAAGAAGGCGTTTCGCGATGGCATTCCTTCCCTATCTCACCGAAGCAAGCAGTTTGAGAACATCTTCGCCGAAACAACGCAGGGATTAAAGAATCTTTTAAACGTGCCGGACGAATACTTCATTGTCTTCACCGGTTCCGCCACGGAAATCTGGGAAAGAGTCATTCAAAATCTTGTAGCGGAAAAATCATTTCACCTCGTGAATGGATCCTTCTCCAAACGTTTCTTTGAGATCGCGCAGCAACTGAATAAAACACCTGAAAAAATAGAAGTACCGGCAGGCAGCAGCTTTACGAACGTAACGGTTCCGTCTGGCACAGAAGTAATTGCACTTACTCATAACGAAACCAGCTTCGGGGTTTCATTACAAATCCCGTTTATAAATTCTTTCAAAGCCTCAAACCCTGAAAGTATCATCGTGGTAGACGCTGTTAGCTCGATTCCCTACCCTGACTTCGATTATACAAAAATTGACTCCGCATTCTTCTCTGTTCAAAAGGGTTTTGGTTTACCTGCCGGATTGGGAGTATGGATGGTGAACAAACGATGCCTCGACAAAGCAGAATATCTTTTAGCAGGTGGTCACTCTATTGGCAGCTATCATTCTCTTCCTTTACTTTATAGTAGTGCCTTGAAAAATCAGACTCCAGAAACTCCCAACGTGTTGGGGATTTATCTTCTCGGTAAAGTTGTAAATGATTTTCTTCAAAAGGGTGCCGTTGCGATCCGGCAGGAAACTCAATACAAAGCAGCCCTGCTTTACAAAGCGCTGGAAGAGCATTCATTTATCAAGCCTTTTGTGACAGAAAAAGCAGATCGCTCAAAG
>JBBRFP010000317.1:0-3360 GCA_038241465.1 Cytophagales bacterium
GTTCCTGTATCGCCCGGAATATTATAAGATCACGGTAGATGAAGAAGGTATGCCAACACAGGGTATGGCCGAAGTAATCGTGGCAAAGCACAGGAACGGCTCATTGGATACGGTGAAGCTTAAGTTCATCGGTAAATACACAAAGTTTGCCGACTTTGAAGGGCCTTCCGGTGATGGGGGATTTGGAAGCATAACCCGAGAAAGCCGGTTAAATACATTCCGCGAAGACGCGCCGCCGCCACCTCGTGGTGATGAAGAAATGCCGTTTTAATTACTGAAAAATTTGAAGGCAGTCTTTTCAATTTATTTACTGCTTCTTATCACGGCCGGGTACTCCCAGGCAGTCAACCAGCATTATTATAAAGTAAAGTCTGAGGATTATCTCGCGCAGGAGAAATTAAAACTGGCTGAGCAGTACGCTGATTCAGCATTGATGATAGCAATCAATTCAAATAATGATGACAGTCTAGCTGCAGCCTATGAATTGCGCCTGACCGTGCATGAAATAAAAATGGATTACCAAAGTGCTCTGATCGATGCCCGTATGATTGTTGCGCACCGCGATTCAGCGGCGCAAGGGCGACTCCGTACAGTACTAGCGGAAGCAAAATTTATTCAGAAGCAAGAGAGTCAAACTCATGCGGGGGAAGTAGCGTCATTGCGTGACCTTATTCAAAATCTTGAACGGAATAAAAGTGAAGGTCAGGTCAGTCTGTTGATCATTTTAGCAGCGCTTGGTATTTTGTTACTGATTGTAATCATTGTTCTTGTCAGAAAGACACTTCAGACCCGCGATCTGATAGAGCAGTCTAAAGTTGAATCACGGAGATTGCAATCCTTTAAGGAGATGCTGTCTCATCTTCTTGGCTCCAATCTTAAGGATTCGCTTTCATCTTTTGAGAATATGAATAAGAGCCTGGCGAATCAGTTGGAAACAATGAATAAGGAGGAGAGCATCCAGTTTTTGAGGCGCATTCAGGCTACCGCTGCTGAACTTAAATTCAAATTGAGCAATGTTGTTGAATGGGTAGAATACCAGGCCGACACAAATGAAATTACTCCTGTTAGCATTGAAAGTAAAGAGCTTGTTCAAAAGGTCATCACAAGATTAAAAGGCGAAATAGACGAAAAAAAAATTATTACCGATGTATTCATGCCTGACGGGCAGATTCTATTCGCCGACCGGCAAATGATCGAGACTGTTTTGGATAATCTTGTTTCCAATGCCATTAAGCATACGCCGGAAGGGGGCGCGATTACCTTTTTTGCAGGAAGGAAGCATGGACTGATCACCGTTGGAGTAAAAGATACTGGTCGCGGCATGACGGTGGAAATGATAAGTAAGTTGTTTACGATTTCCTCTGCCAGGACTGATCAAAAAGGGAGGGGACTTGGCCTTGTGCTGAGTAAGGAGCTTATCGAACGGAATGGAGGGAGGATGTATGTGGACTCGAAAGTTGGGGAGGGGAGTAGTTTTTATTTTTCGCTTCCGGAGGGGAAGCTCTGAGAATTGGAGACCTTCGGTGGGTGGCTTTTACAGCAGGAGGCGCAACGACGCTGAGGCCGGTGAGATTAGTGATGTAACCTGTCTGCGCCATGTGTAACCCATTTCATTCTTATTCAGAATTTATTTTTATAATTTCATTTTATGAAAGCACTGGTTCTAATATCTCCCGGACAAATCGAATGGCGCGATTTGGATAAGCCCATTGTGACGCCGGGCAAGGCACTAATAAAAATGAAAGGGATTGCCCTTAACCGTCGGGATGAATGGATCAAGCAGGGTCAGTATCCTAATATTCGATACGGTGGCATTTTAGGTTCGGACGGTGCTGGCGTTGTTGAATCCGTGGGCGATCAAAAGGATAAAGAATGGGTTGCTAAGGAAGTGGTGATCAATCCGAATATTGACTGGGGTCCGGATCCTGATGTACAGGGTAAAAAATATTCTATACTTGGAATGCCGGTGAGTGGAACATTCGCGGAATATTGTTTGGTGGATATTGATCGAATTCATGCTATTCCATTTCATCTTGATCCATTACAGGCGTCAGCGTTTCCATTGGGTGGACTTACTGCATTCCGCGCTCTATTTCGTCATGGTAGTCTTCAGACTGGACAAAATGTATTGATCTCAGGTTTTGGAGGAGGTGTTGCCCAGTTTGCTTTTTTGTTTGCGCGTGCGGCTGCTGCGCATGTATACGTCACGTCGGGTAGTGATGAAAAGGTTGCCCGTGCATTGAAAATGGGAGCGAGTGGTGCGTACAATTATAAGAGAGAAGCAAACTACAGTGACCTTTGGAAAACAAAAGGTGGCTTTGATCTTATTATCGATAGTGCAGGTGGCGATCAAGTCAACAATTATATTAAAATACTAAAGCCAGGGGGAAAGATTGTTTTCTATGGTGCCACCAATGGACTACCGTCGAAAATTGATTTTTATCGAATGTTCTGGAATCAGTTAACATTACAAGGAAGTACGATGGGTAATGATAATGAGTTTGTTGAAATGCTCTCCTATGTAAGCAAGCATCAGATCCGTCCGATGATTGATTCGATACGACCGTTCTCGAAGCTGGCAGAGTCGTTCGCGGATATCACGCTGCCGAATAAGGTGGGGAAGATTGTTTTTAAGATAGACTGAGGTTATTAAATGTCAAATGTTGTAGTAGATGCGTTAGAAGTAGAGTCGGATTATATGCGCACACCAGTCCAGCAGTTTATTCCAACTCGTATTTCCAATCATTATACGCCGCCTGAAGTTCTCCCAAGGTCTTCAATTGTTTTTGGGACTTGGCCCTTTTTATACCCAATTGATAAATATTTTCAGCTCCAGTAACGTCTTTCCTTTCAACCAGCAATTGAGCGTAGGGATAATACGTAGGTAAATAATCAGGGTGACTGTCAACCAATTTCGCAAACAAACGACCTGATTCTTTGTTTTCAGTTTTAAGATATTCAAGTGCAAGAGCGTAAAGGTTGAATGGATCGTCGGGTTCGTCTTGAGCGAATTGCTTGAGTTGTTGCAGTCGGTCCATGGAATAGGTTTCGGAGATTAGTACGAAAGCACAAAGAAAGAGAATAATCCACTATTGAAATCAAAAGAAGCGGGGAGGTTTAATGTTTTAAAATTGCCAATCTATTCTTTAAGACGTTATGTTTTCGGGTCTTTGAGCTAAAGGACTGCCTTTAGCCTTATGCTAATTGCTTTTAATTCTTCACCTTTTATTATCTTGCCAGAAGTTATCAAAAAAATGAATTAACTGATTGATTATGAAGATATTAGTCTGTATCACACATGTTCCTGACACGACGGCCAAGATTCACTTTATAGAGAATAGCACTAAGTTCGATACCACA
>JBBRFP010000318.1:0-3354 GCA_038241465.1 Cytophagales bacterium
ATACGGATGGGACCCGAAAAAGCATTGATTCGGGAAGCGTGAATCAATATATAAAGGAAGCTTCGGGAATGGATTTCAGTGCAAAGGATTTCAGGCTTTGGGCTGGTTCATTAAATATCCTCCGATGTTTTAAATCCAGCCCACTGGCCGAAACCAAGGCGCAATTAAAGCAGAATGTCATTGCTGCACTGGATGCGGTGAGTTCAAAGCTCGGAAATACCAGAACGGTTTGTAAAAAGTATTATGTGCACCCCGGAATTATCAACCTCTATGAAGAGAATAAACTTGATAAATTTCTGAAAGAGCTCGACGAGACCGCCTCGCCGGAAGTCCCGGACGGTCTGAATCATGATGAAACAATCCTCATGAAAATCCTTAAAGGGCTGCATTGACCCGTAGTACTATTTTTTCCTGGTCATCTTGAAAATAATAACAATGATCACGACGATGACGAAAACTACCAGGAACATGCCTGTATAGACCCCCGCCCCGAAGATGTCTCCAATGACCTGACACCCAGATAACAAGGTGCTCAACGATAGCAAAATTGCAATGCTGAAAAGTACCGCCAGAAGATTTTTCATGATTATTTGATTTGGCGCTACTTATTAAATAATCGAGCCAGACAGGTCTGGATCGCCTTATTAGCTGAAAATAATCCTGCCGCGTCTATGCAAATAATCCGGGCCGAGGTGTGGAATTTATTCCACTGAAAAACCCCTCCCTTCGTGTTCATAATGCATTTGGGTGACGGTTGGTAATGAATTAACTGGAATGATTTTTTAAGTCTTGGGACAGAACCTATTGAAAATGGAGCAGAAGGAGGATGTAACTCAAGTGTTGAATGACTTATTGAAGATCAATAATGATCACATGCTTGAATACAAAAAAGCTACAAAGCAGATAGTTGATTTTGAGTGGACAAACCTTTTCCTGTCGTTGATTGATGAGAGTAAAAAATTTGGACAGGAACTTGCCGCTGCAATTCTCCAGCGCGGTGGTGTACCTCAACTTAACGCTATGACTTCATATGGAAAAATCTATCAGTTCTGGATGGAGATAAAAGATGCATTTAGTGGAATGGACAAGGCTTCAATCTTCAATAAGTATGAATTTTTGGAGGAGGGAGCATTGCAAGCGTACAAACGGGCATTGGAATATGAGATCCTAAGTCCTGAATTAAAATCGATGATCCTTCGTCAATATGACAACCAAACGTCTTCGCAATCAACAATAAATTACGATAGAGACACCGCCGTGCTTAACCTTTACAATGGTGCATTTTAAAAATAAAGTATTATCCTAACATTCAAATAAACAGATTATGAGAAACATTGGAATTTTATTAATTGTCATCGGAGCAATTATGATGGCTATCACTGGATTCAACTTTGTAACCAGGGAGAAAGTTGTTGACTTCGGGGATGTACATATCAGCAAGACCGAAAACCATCCTGTACAATGGTCCCCAATTGTTGGAGGAGTATTGTTGGTCGCTGGGTTTGCAATGGTTTTAGCAAATAAAAAGGGTTAGGATAATTCGGAGCCTTTTTTAAAGACAAGAACGATAGTTATGAAACGAACAGAAGTGATTAATCACAAAATCGTCAATTGGGTCGAGCAGCTGGCCTGTGTGCTGAAGAACGGCGACATTTTCAGAAAGCCGCGTGGAAATACGCAGTATCAGATGACCGAAATGCGACCTGACGAAAAAGTAGTGATTTGTGAAAATCTTGAAACACATGAGTCTGAGAAAATCTATTTCAACTCTCCTGTTTATCGCTTAATGACCATCTAAGCTGCTGCCAGGGTGTTGTGAATAGGGATTGCCCGCATTGCAGTAAAAGTATTCACTCAGATATTACTAACCATTTAAACCAATTAGTTATGAATAACGGGAGTAAAACAATTGTTGCACTGAACAATCTGATTCAGATCAACAATGATCGGCTGAATGGTTATCAGCATGCATTGAAAGAAACGGAGGAGGTAGATTTGAAGGATTTGTTTGAGGTTTTTTCCGCCACGAGCCGGAAATGTAATGACGAGCTCTCTGAACAAGTGAGCAAACTTGGCGCTACACCGACAGAGGGGACAACCACCTCCGGCAAGTTTTACCGAATCTGGATGGATGTAAAATCTGCGCTCACAAACAAAGATCGGAAAGCAATACTGGCATCGTGCGAGTACGGTGAAGACTGGGCCGTGAAGACGTATGACAACGTGCTGAAGGATAATATAAATGATCTAACAGCAGAGCAAATGCAAATGGTCCGGGAACAATATCAATGGATCAAAAGGGATCATGATACAATAAGAAATAGGCGGGATGCTGTTCCTGCATAATTCCTGAAGTTAAAGAGAACAAAAAGGGCTTCAGAAAATGAAGCCCTTTTTTATTGTTTGAGGCTCAGCCCCTGAAATGTCAGCTTTTATGACTTTCGTTTTTAATCTTCAACC
The DNA here is from genome assembly GCA_038241465.1 of Cytophagales bacterium. Taxonomy (GTDB): domain Bacteria; phylum Bacteroidota; class Bacteroidia; order Cytophagales; family Cyclobacteriaceae; genus ELB16-189. Next base: position 2,461 of record JBBRFP010000318.1, read on the forward strand.
TTTTGCGCTGCCTGAAACACTTGCTTCTCGGTTATTCCATCTTGTTCTCCAACCCAATTAATGGCTGCTTTAAGGTCATCGTGCTTGAAGCCACGAAACTCGCCAGGCACCACCTTGCTGAACATATCAGTAAAAGTATTTAGAGTATCGGAGTGAGAGACAATGGCTGCCCTATTCCAGTTTGTTAGGTTGTTAAGACCCATCATGGCATCTTTCAACCATGCACCAATTGTAAAATTCTTGAGCTGCGTATCCAGCTCCAGCAAGTAATTGAGCTTTCCCGTTCGTTGAACCAGTTCCGCCACAGCGGGTAGCACAACTTTATCGAAGTCTTCTTTCGTAATATCCCCAACGGCCCGGAATCCAACCATGGTATTGGGCGTGTCTTTCATTTCCTGGATCATAACAGTGGTGTGTTTGTTTAATCCATAGAGTTAAAACTGTGCCGTGAAAGAACACTCCGTGCTGGTTGGCCCCTTACCGGTGTGGAGAATTCTCTACGCCAATGACTTTTCACACCTTCAATTTGATTGAATCACGCAGGCATAAAATATGTAACTCACCGATTACTAACCTAACAACATGAATACAAATAGACTTTCGCCTGCCATTGCTGCAGCATTGAATGAGCAGATGACTAAAGAAGCGCACGCTTCGCAGATTTATCTCGCCTACGGCGCGTGGGCAGATAGCAGTGGTTTTGGTGGTGTTGCGAATTTCTTGTTCCGTCATGCACAGGAAGAACGGAACCACATGATGAAGATACTCGAGTATATTTTAAAACGTGGCGGCGAAGTAAAGGTGACAGCCATACCGGCTCCGCCTGCCAATCCAACAAGCATCAATAACTGCTTTGAAAAAGTATTTGGACATGAAGTTGACAATACAACCGCT
>JBBRFP010000319.1:0-3353 GCA_038241465.1 Cytophagales bacterium
CATTGAATGCGCACCTTCCAACAACTGGATAAAATTTTCATAACCGATTGTACAGACGATGGACAATCCAATGGCCGACCATAATGAATAGCGGCCGCCAACCCAATCCCAGAATACGAACATATTCTCAGGAGCGATGCCAAACTCTTGTACGGATTTTGAATTCGTTGATACAGCAACAAAGTGTTTGGACACATCACCTTTACCCGCAGTCTTTTCAAGGAACCATGCCTTTGCTGATTCTGCATTGGTCATGGTTTCCTGCGTGGTGAATGTCTTGGAAGCAATGATGAAGAGTGTTGTATCAGGGTTAACAAGCTTCAATGTCTCGGCAAGGTGCGTTCCATCGATGTTGGAGACGAAATGAGGTTTAATACCTTGGCTGTAAGGTTTTAGAGCCTCTGTCACCATCAGCGGTCCCAGGTCAGATCCTCCGATTCCTATATTAACGATATCGGTAATGGCCTTTCCGGAATGGCCCTTCCATGCACCGGAGATAAGTCGGTCCGAGAAAGATTTCATTTGTTCCAGTACCCCGTGGACTAACGGCATCACATTCTCACCATTCACCAGAATAGGAGTGTTGCTCATGTTTCTCAAGGCAATGTGCAACACCGGTCTTCCTTCCGTTTGATTGATTGGCTGACCGGAGAACATGGCTTGAATAGCATCTTTCAGCCCACATTCTTTCGCGAGCTCAAGCAATAGCGTAATCGTTTCTTCTGTAATTATATTTTTCGAATAGTCAGCAAGAATGTCTTCATACTGAATATTGAAACTTTCAAAACGTTTGGGATCTTCTTCGAAAAGCTGACGCATTGGAGTTGCCTGCATCTCAAGGTAATGTGCAGTAAGACGGTTCCAAACGGGGGTTTCAACGGGATTTATTGTCGGTAGCATGAGTTAGTGGATAAGGGGACAAAAATAGTCGAAGAATCCGGATTTGGGGCCGATGTCCAGTGTAAGTAAGGTGTAAACTCGCTCCTGACGCTGAATCCAGGACACCAAGCAAATTCAGAAATTAACCCCCTACTACCGTTTTGAGTTTTTCCAGAAGTCCATCCCAAAGATCCTGTAGCTCCTCCATGTCATCAAAAGTTGAATAGTCATAGACCTTTAGGAAAGTCCGTTGGGTGAGTTCGTTGACTTCAAGATTCAATTCAAAATAGGAGGGGTCTTTCTTGTCTTCTTCGTTTTCCGGGAGGTATTCAAACCGGACAAAGTTATTAGCACGTTGCGAGCTGATGACAGCTTTCTTCTCCTCATGGTCCCAGACAAAAGTGAACACCTTTTCTGGACTGATGCGAACATCGTCGGCAAACCATTCTGATAATCCGCTGGCTGTCTGCATGTAAGGATAGAGCATTTTCACTGAAGCATGAAGTTCGTAGTCGGCAGTGAAAAGTTGCTTATTGGCCATTTGTGTTTCCATGCGAGCGTTTATAAGGGAATATATCGATTTTTTATAGAAAGGCAATGTATGAAAATAAAGAACAATCGTTTTAGAGATTGAAAAAGGTAGAATTCCGAGCTGGACGAAACGCACCAAGTTTAATAGGATGTCTTCATTAGTTGAAGTGACACCACGAATAAAGAAGGGTTTGGCCAGTCCGCTAGCCACTGGTTTCGGAAACATAAGGACGAGGTGGTTCGCGACATGAAACAATCGAAATGCAACTCTTTTGCTTAATGCCGAGTAGAAAAGTGTCAAAATGATAAAAGTTTATAAATTTGCGGCCCCATTCAGGTGTTGAGGTTTTGATTTATTGATTTGCTGATGGTGGATAGCCAAATCAACAAATCCCAAAATCAGCAGATCATCAAATAATTTGGCGAGGTAGCTCAGTCGGTTAGAGCATCGGATTCATAACCCGAAGGTCGGCAGTTCAAATCTGCTCCTCGCTACTGGAAGTTCAGAGTTCGAAGTTCAGGGTTCGAAGTTCAGGGTTCGAAGTTCAGGGTTCAAAGTTCAGAGTTCAGGGTTCAGAGTTCAAAGTTCAAAGTTCAGTAGCGTAATCCACAAAAATTGGCGCTATTTTTGAACTACCATTTCTTTCATGAAGAAAATAGACAAGCTGATCCTCACTTCCTTCATTGGACCGTTCATCCTGACGTTCCTGGTCGTGGTGTTTATTTTGTTGCTCCAGCATATGCTGAAGTACTTCGACGATATCATTGGAAAAGATCTGGGATGGGACGTGGTAGGGGCGTTGCTTTTTTACTTCGCGATCTTCATGACGCCGCTGGCATTGCCACTGGCAGTACTGCTTTCTTCCTTAATAACCTTTGGCAACCTAAGCGAACATTTCGAGATCATCGCCATCAAAAGCCTTGGCATCTCTCTTAGTCGGGCGCTCGTGCCGATCTTTATCTTCGTGCTTTTTCTGACCGGTTTTGCTTTCTATGTGAATAATAATGTCGTTCCCAAAGCGGCACTCGAAGCGTATAGTCTGATGTATGATATCAAGCAGAAGAAACCGGCGCTTGACTTACAGGAAGGTGCTTTTTATTCCGGTATTCCCGACATCAGCATTAAAGTAGGAAAGAAATTCCCCGATGGAACTTCGCTCAAAGACGTTATTATCTACGATCACCGCGGACGAACCGGAAACAAGCGCGTGACGATCGCCGACTCCGGTCGAATGTTCACCTTTCTGAACGATCAATACCTGAAGCTCGAGCTTTTCAACGGTTACGATTTTGATGAAGGTGCAATTGATCCCAGTACAGGATCCAATGGTCAGACGGAGACATTTCGAAAGACCAAATACCACAAGATGGATATTGTATTCGATTTGTCATCTTTTGGCTTGGCGCGGACTGAAAAAAAATGGTTTTCTGGTAACCGGATTATGAGAAATGTCCTTGAGCTCAATAAGGATATGGACTCAGTAGATAATGAGATCAAAGGATCAAGGGTTGCTGCTTATAATACGAAAGTCAATCTCTTTAATTTCTTTGGAAAAACAGATTCGTTGACGTTGCCGGCGGAGTTAAAGACATACAAGAAGAAGAAGGATTCAGCTATTGAGAAGTTAAATCCTGGTGCCACCAGGTTAGGTAACTTCCTGACGTTTACTCCGGTTGCTTTAAGTTCAATCAACAGTAAAACAAAAAAATTATCAGATAGCCTGTTCGGTGTTCCAATGAATATTAATGAGGTGACCACCGCGCTCAATACAGCCCGGATGTTAAAGAGTCAATTGATGAACCTGAATACGACGAAGGAAAATTATGTTTCAGAATATAAAATATTCCAAACGCAATGGCACAAGATCTGGTCCAACTCCATTGCATGTATTGTTATGTTTTTGATTGGCGCACCCCTCGGGGCAATTATTAAGAAAGGGGGG
>JBBRFP010000320.1:0-3333 GCA_038241465.1 Cytophagales bacterium
AATACAGTTACGGCGATTCAATCAGGCATTGTGATCGGATACGAGGGCCTTGTAAAGAGTGTTGTTCAGGCAATCCGGACAGAGCTGAAAGACGAATGTCCGGCCATTGCAACTGGAGGGCTTTCCTTTGTTATGACTTCGTTACGTGGGTTTTTTCAGGCTGTCGACCCACAATTAACTCTAAACGGGCTCCGGATTATAGGTGAACTTCTCAATGAAAAAAAGAATTGACTTTACGTGCTGTTTAAGCTGCTTTAATCAACTGAAAATCACACGGCAAGTAAGGAGACTTAATTTATACGAGTAACTTCCCATAAACATTTAAACTTAATCTATTGAAAACGATTGGCTTAATCCTCTTCTGGTCACTGCTGTTGTATTCATGTAAAGAGGTTTCCTTTCGAGAACCGCAGCCGATTGGCGTCCCTGCCCTGAAAGAAGTTCCCGCGTCTTTGCGCGGTCGATATGTTGGTATAGATGATGGAGGACAAGATACTGATACGCTCATCATTGAAACATCGGGTTATCGTATTAAGGATGCCAAGGAGAATGATTGGCTTGGACGTGGCGTGATCAGCGATTCTCTTGTAATCAAAATCTATGAGAATTTTACTTTTATCAATTTTCGATCAGACGATCAGTGGGTACTGCGTGTAATCAAGCAAAAATCTTCGGGCGATATTCAGTTTCTTTCAATCAATATCTCCGATGACAAAAAGAGAAGGGAAATCCTCAAAAAGTTGTCAAAGAGATTTCCTGTGAAAGAGATTGACCACAAGGACGATACATTCTATCAGATCAATCCAACGAAGGAACAGCTTATTCAACTATTGAAAGAAGGCTTCTTTACAGGGGGGGGCCTTTCCAAGATTCAGTAAAAGTAAAGAATTGAAGAATAAATTTTCTAGCTGCCAGGCCCGGTTTCAGAAAGCAGATTTTGTAATCTGGACTTTCCGTGCATAGGCTTCTTCAATTGTCGACTTCTCTATTCTCAGCTTCCGCCTACGGTTTCTTCTTTTTCAATAAATTCTGAAGCTGGTTTATCTGATCTTTAACGGTAGGCGCTTTCGTTTTTGTAGTATCCGTAGCAGGCGTTTTCGAAGTATCCGGTTTATTGACCTTTAAGACATCTTTAAGAACATCTTCCGGATTCTTACCACTAAGGATTTGCTTTGCGGCTTCCTGGGATTTTTCTTGGGCCACTTTTGTTACTGCCTCCTTAATGGCTGCTTTCTGCTCACTTGCAATGAGCGATGTTTTAGGATCTTTGAATGTTCCTCCTACGGCAATGGTAACTGGAATTTTATCAGTTGCGTTCGTGCTACCAGTGTATTGATTTAAAAAACCATTGAGTTGCGACCCCAGTTGTCCTGCCGGCACCATCATCTTCAATGAATAATCAATTGACTGATCAAGACCCGAACTACCCGTGACGGTCGTCGTGTAGTCGCCAAACTTCACATCAAAAGGCTTCACACTCAAGCGACCATTGACAATGGTAGTTGATAATAAAACATCTTTTAATGAAACCTTGTCGGTATTATTCAGCTTGGTAAGCGAGGTAATCCCGGAAACCAGTTTTGATTGCGATAGTGTTGCCTCAAGAATTTTAACAATACCATCCATGTTAACCGTTCCAAGATTAGGCATCATACTTTTGGTAAGTTCACCATTGATCTTGAAATTAGTGGAGAACATTCCATTCACAAGCCCGGCGATAGGAGCATACGTCTTTATGATCGAAAAGGAGTTAGCAGCTTGCTGAATGGAAAGGCTTTCAATCTTTACATCCATATTGTACTTGGGGTGCTTAATGTCCTTAGGATTGTAGCCTCCATTCAAAACGAAATCGCCTCCAAGCATTTTGAATTTGAGGCCATTCAGGTTTGCAATTCCATCTTTTAGTATGATGTCACCCGTCGCATCGGTAATGATATAATCCATCATTTTAGCTGTTCCGACCGTTGATTTCATTGTAAAATCAATATTTTTAGGAATAGGAATGACCCCAAACGAAGTTGTGTCCGCCGTAGTCTGGGTAGCTTTATCGGTCATAAATTCATTCAGGTCAAACATCTTTGAATTGAAATTGACCGTGCCTCTGATGGTCTCATTATTTACAACATAAGCAATGTAATTTGTGACAATTCCGGTGACTGCAAAATCACTTCTGCCGACTGTTCCATTCAATTTGCTGAGTTCAATCTGCTGAGGGTTGAAAGAAGCATCTGCTTGTGAAAGGGTTATCGCCGGAAGATCCTTAGTGATATACTTAAAGTCGCGAAGCGACGCTGTACCGCTGGTGGGCAACTTATCATAACGTTTCGCATTTACATCAGACAGTCTCCCCTTTGTTTGAATGTCAGCTTTTACTTTTCCCGCGAGCGTCATGCCCTCGAGTGGAAATATTTTTGTCATCTTCTCCAAATCTACGCTACCCTTAGCTTTAATATCCCAAGTGTAATCATCAAGATTCGATATGATCATATCCCCTTCAAGTCTTTCACCGTCCAGCAGCATAGAAAAATCATTAACAGCGATGGTTGTCTCTGCCATCCTACCAGACGTATTTTTTATTTTCGCATTCATTTTAAGATCCTGAAGTGGTACAGGAAGCTGAGTAGATTTGATGTATCCGTCAGACAATGACATAGATGCATTAATCGCGGGAATTATCTTTCTTAAACTGTCATACACGCCTTTCGCAGACGCATCAATCGAATAAATTCCCTTCATTTCAAGGCCCTTCATAGGGAACATTTTATTCAATTCTGCGAGGTTAAGCTTTGCCTTAAGATTTCCATCCATCCTATAATCTCTAAGGTTCTCGATTAGAATTCTTGCATCTATTGGATTTGAGCCAAAGTCAAGATGAAGCTTCTTCAGATCAACAAGCGTATTGTTAATGATGCCATCCTTGTTATCAATAAGAAGATCCATATTGATATTATTAACTGCCGTTGGCAAGTCAGGATACTTGAACATGGCATCATCAACTTTCAAATTCAAATTGAACGCAGGCATTTGCTTTTCGCTGTAGGTTCCTTTAACAAATCCAGCAAAAACAAGATCGCCTTTCGTCTCAATGCCGCTAAAATCTTTTGTGTAAATGCCGGGTACTAGTGAAAGCAGACTCTTAAATGTGTTTTCCGGGCTTTTAAAGTTAATGTCCATTCCGAAGTCATTCGGGTTCATTTTAAACCAGCCATCGAAGTTCACAATGAAGTCATTAATCTTCGCTGTATTCTCCTTAAAGGTAAATTTTGAAATATCTTCACTGATGGAGATCACTGCATCGATCTCAGCTCTTTTGTTGGTTAAGAATTCCATTGT
>JBBRFP010000321.1:0-3324 GCA_038241465.1 Cytophagales bacterium
TATCCTGACGACATAAAGAAATCCAGCCAGCTCAGCTCCGTGTTTCCAAACTCTTTGAATAACAATACACCAATACTTCCGACATATCCGAATGAGTCGGCGAGGTACATCAGGAATCCTATCGTGCTCACATATTGAAATGTTGCAATGATCCTGTCAAAGAAGATACTGTTGAACTGAATGTATCCGAAGTATAATCCCATCCCCACCAATACCATCCAGGTTGGTGCAGCAATAAGTTTGTTCTCAAACGCCATGGTACTGAGTCCCACCGTGATCATACCAATTATTACAATGAAATGGTTAATGATCATCGCTTTAAAATTATTTTTAATGACCATCAAACTTCCTATGACGATAAGCACAACAATTGTAACAATCGTTTCGGTGAAGGTAAAGATGCCCGGCTTGTCGCCGTAGTCCAATGACTTCCAGATTTCTGCAGAGAAATTATCGCGGAAGTCACGATAGGCCGTGAGCATGGTGTAAGCCAGTATTAATAAAATAAGTCCCGGAGCAAATGTCAATGCAAGCTTGATTCTTTCAGGGCCGCTCATAGGCCTTCTCTTTGTTCGCAGTACTTCGTCTTCGGGAGTTGGTGGAGGGATTTTATTCAACATCCAAAGGAAAAGCACGAGTGGCGGAAAGAACAGGCATGTGGAGACAAAGGGCATCCAGAATTCAGAGGTTCCCCAATGAAGCATAATGAATCCACCAATAGTCTTCGCAAAGCCAGCGGAGAAAATAAAACTTACAGAAAGACTTGCACCTAAAACTTCTGTCGATCTTCTCCCTTCAAGATATCCGAATACCATTCCCCAAACCATTCCAAGTGGAAGGCCATTGAAAAATAGAAAAATGAGATTATAGGGATTTGGTGTCAAAGCAAATCCCAGCCATGAAAGGCCCGCAATGCTTACCATGAGTAAAATGCCCTTGAACCTGGAGTGAGCTCCTAGCTCGGAGACGATCTTTATGCCAATAAATTTTGAAAGCATGTAGCCGATGGCTTGGGTGATGACCATCCACACTTTAAAGCTGTGTCCGGCCACCACTATCCCGTCATACGTGGCAACGCCAAAAGTTTTCCGTAGTGAAAAGATGCAGGTATACAGACAGAAAGCGGAGAACGCGACATACAGTGAAAACCAAAATCCATTCGTATTCCGAAGCCAGTGGGTGATGGGGTGATTTGTTTCTGATGAGTCCATGGTACAGCGCGTAACAAGATGGGAATTTTTTTCAGAAGAAATTTAAACGAAGGATTGTGTATTTATAGTCATTTCAGGAGTTTGTGTTTAGCCAGTAACTCAGTTTTCGTCTGGATTGCTTTAATCTTTTGCTTTCAAATTTCGTCGTTATTTCCCGTAACTTGGGGTTCTGGTTTGACCACTATTATCCAGAAGTTTGAGGGTTCATGAGAAGTCTGCCTGCGATCTTTTTCTTTCTTTTAGTTCTGTCTTCTGTTACGAAGGTTGAGGCTCAGCAATTTACACTCCGGCAGTACACGGCAGTGGATGGGTTGCCCCAATCGCAGGTGAATGCCATCATTGAAGATAAGTTTGGCTATCTCTGGATTGGAACTTCTGGCGGCGGCCTCGCCCGATTCGATGGTCGGGAGTTTAAAGTCTATTCCACTCTTGATGGACTGCTGAGCAATATTGTAACATCACTTTTCATCGACTCTCATCAGAATATCTGGATCGTACACCCGCGGGGATTGACCCGGTTCGATGGTATTACCTTTAGAAAATTTCAATCTCCGGTTCCTAATGACGGATTAAAACGCGTTCGAAAAGTTCTTGAATTCAATGACACCATTTTCATGGCTTCAAATCCCGGAATGATTGGAAAGATTTATAAGGATTCGATCTACTATTGGTCTAAAAATATTTTACCAGACAAAACGATCTATTTTTCTCACGTGTCACCTGACAAGCAAATATGTTATTATCTGAATGATAATTCCTTTATCATTCCATCTACGACTGGTTACAGGAAGATCTCCCATGAGAAGGTGTTTACAAAATTATATAGCATGTTTAATCATGTAAATGAAGTATGGGTGGTGACGGATAGTGGATCTTTTGCCCTTGACTTGAAGAAGGACTCCTTCAGTAAAAGGAAAAAGCTTATTGATCGTTTTATTATTTGTTATGATTCGGTGAGAGACGTGTATTGGACGCGAGATGAACGTACGTTGTTTCGTGAACACATCCGCGATGGAAAAATTGAAACCGATACGGTCCTAAAGGATGTATTGATCATGCAGGTTCACCTTGATCCTGAAGGTAACACCTGGTTTGGAACCAGTGGTAATGGTCTATACCGATATTATCCACGGGATTTTGATAAAATCAGTCCGCCATTTGTTCGGGACGTGATGGCGATCCAAAAAGATAGGAGCAATTCTTTGTGGGTTGGATCTTCCGGGCTGTGGAAGTTTACGGAGGGGAAGGCCTTGTCCTTCAAGCTTCCCAACGGGAACGATGATGGGGTCAAAACGATTAAGGAAAGCTTGACCGGCGAAATTTGGGTTGGTTCTTTTTCGGGTTTGGGTAAATACTCTCCAGCAGATCAGAAATTTTCATGGTTTACCCGTGAGCAGGGATTATCCAGCGCCTACATCACAGAGTTGGACTTTGACGATAAGGGCGACCTTTGGATCGGGACAATGGGTGGAGGATTGAACTATTATGACGGCGAGAAATTTAGCGTGGTTCCTGACCAGCAAATATTGGGAACAAAAAATATTTTTGCTTTGCGGTATATGCCTGCGAGGCAATCGCTGTTTATTGGAACCGACCTCGGGCTAAATGTTCTGCAAAATGGAAAGATCACCTCCATCCCTTTACCTGAATTTGAAAATACAAATATCCTATCGCTGGCAAATTTCCGGGATACTTTGATGTTGGCAGGCTCAGGCGGTGCAGGCCTGGTGATAGTTGATCCTGTTAACCAGTCAAAAAAACTTATCGGCCCGCACGAAGGACTGCCTTCTGGATTTATTTTTTTTGTAGCAACGGATGAGGAGGATCGAATATGGATAGGAACTGAAAAGGGCATCACGCGACTGAGGCTTGATGATAATCTTGAGATAATTCAAACACGCGATTTTGGATATGACAATGGATTGAGTGGGATTGAGACCAATCAAAACGCTTATTATCTAGCGGGAAATGGAAAATACTTTGGTCTGATCGACGGCTTATACAAGTTTAATGAGTCCGAAGATGAGTTGGTGAAGTCGTACCCTGTACACTTATCCGACGTTGCGATCCAGTATGGTGAATTTTCCAGCCGCCAATTCGGGGAAAGTCAAAC
>JBBRFP010000322.1:0-3306 GCA_038241465.1 Cytophagales bacterium
CCAACAGGTACATAAAGAAATATATGAAAATGAAAATTCCTGAGCGGTTCATTTTGGGGTGCCAAAAGTTATTGTTTCAAGAGAATCCAATTCTGGCTTTAGCCGGCTCTTCACAATCTTCACAAATGACAAGCGATGAAAATCCTGAGACAACTCGACTCGGATGTCGTAAAACAATGCCTCATCCTTGAGCTTAACTTCTTTTACTATTCCAACCAGAATTCCTGCCGGAAATACTCCATTATATCCCGAGGTCGCCACTGTGTCTCCAACAACCGGTTCCACGTGTCGTGGAATGTAGAGTAGGTTTACTAGTCGCGGGTCCGTTCCGTCCCATTGTGCCGTTCCGAAGCTGCCTGTACGGGTAAGTACGCTCGAAATCTGTTCGTCAATATTTAGTACAGAAATTAGTACAGAAAAATGTTCGGACACCGATTTCACCTTGCCGACTGCGCCAAAAATGCTGATGGCTGCCATTCCTGGTTTTATTCCATCGGCTTCACCCCGATTAATCGTAATGTAATTCTTGAACTGCGCTATCGAATTGTTGATAACCTTGGCGCTAACAAAATCGTAATGGGCTGTCGTATCTTTAGCAATAGGAGAAGTAATAGCGACGGGCTCTGATTGTCTTTCGATGATTGTCCTAAGTTGCGCATTCTCCCTACCCAACTCTTCATTGATCTCGCGTAGTGAAAAGTATTCGCGTGAACTCTGGGAAAAGCCAAGTATACCTGCTGCGAGGCGATTAGAAGAATTAAAAAATTTCGTGCTCTGGTATTGATTGTTTTCAACCAGCAGCCAGGCACAAAATATTTCTAATAGTAAGAAAGTAAAGAAGGCCCGGTACTCATAGAAAAAGTTAATTAGACGCTGCATGCATCAGGTCATCAACACTTTGCGATAATGGTTCAGGTTTTTCAATGCCGCACCAGTACCACGCACAACGGCGCGCAATGGATCGTCGGCCACGTGGATCGGTAATTTTGTCTTCAACGATAAGCGTTTATCCAGACCGCGAAGCATTGCTCCGCCACCGGTGAGATAAATACCGCGTTCATAGATGTCCGCCGAAAGTTCAGGAGGCGAAAGCTCCAGTGCTTTTAATACTGCTTCTTCTAGCTTTGAGATAGACTTGTCAAGTGCAAAAGCAACTTCACTGTAGGAAATCTTGATGGTCTTTGGAATACCGGTCATGAGGTCGCGGCCACGGATCTCGTAATCGTCCGGACCTTCGTCAAGTTCGGTCAGCGCTGATCCTACTTCAATCTTTACGCGTTCCGCCGTACGTTCCCCAATCAGCAGGTTATGCTGACGACGCATGTAATCAAGAATATCCCGGTTGAAGGTATCACCGGCGATCCGGATCGATTGATCACAAACGATACCTGACAAAGCGATCACTGCGATGTCAGTAGTGCCACCACCAATGTCGACGATCATATTACCAATCGGTTGTTCAATATCAATACCAATACCAATCGCCGCAGCGATAGGCTCATGGATCATATATACCTCTTTTGCGTTAGCGTGTTCCGCAGAGTCCCGAACCGCACGCTTCTCAACCTCCGTAATGGCTGACGGAATACAGATAACCATTCTCAGGGAAGGTGGAAATAGTCTTTTGCCAGTGTCAATCATCTTGATCATACCACGGATCATCATTTCCGCCGCATGGAAATCGGCAATTACACCTTCTTTCAGCGGCCGGATGGTCTTAATATTATCGTGCGTCTTCTCATGCATCTGCATGGCCTCGCGTCCAATCGCCAACACCTTGCCGGTAAGCTTGTCCAATGCGATAATGGAGGGCTCATCCACTACTACTTTGTCCTTATGTATGATTAATGTGTTTGCCGTGCCCAGATCTATGGCAATGTCTTGGGTGAAAAAATCAAAAAGTCCCATTCTTTATATTTTTTTCCGTGAGGTTGCAGTTAAAAACAGCCACGAAATTACAGAAATAATCAGGTGATTTAATGGACGTTATAGGCTTTTTCGATATTAGTTTTTCAAGAACGAGCTATCGAGGATTAATGATCAGGTTCACCGTTGGAATTCCGTGGGTTTCGCCAAAATGTTTAGTGCTTGAAGTGACGGAAGCCTGTAAAGGCCATCGCCATTTCATGCTTGTCGCAAAAGGCGATCGAATCCTGATCTTTTATTGATCCACCGGGTTGAATGACGGCAACAATTCCCTGTTGGAAAGCAATCTCAACGCAGTCTGGAAATGGGAAGAAAGCGTCCGACGCCATTGCCGCACCCTGAAGTGAGAAGCCGAATACTTTGGCTTTCTCAATCGCCTGCTTCAAAGCATCCACCCGGCTGGTTTGGCCTACGCCACTGGCCAGCAACTGACCTTCGACCGCCAATATGATCGTGTTGGACTTGGTATGCTTGCATACTTTGCTCGCAAAAAGCAATGCCTTTTCCTCCGATGCTGTCAATTGTCTCTTTGTTACAACTTTCAGATCTTCTTTTGAATCTGTTTTCCAATCGGAATCCTGTTCGATGATTCCATTAAGAAGACTTTTGATCTGCTTTGGAGTATGAATTTGTTGTTTTTGTTTTAAGAGAATCCTGTTCTTCTTTGATTTCAATAAAGTAAGTGCATCATCGGTATAGGAAGGGGCTATCAGGATTTCAAAGAAAAGTGAATTGATAGATTCAGCAGCTTGTAAATCAATTGTTGTGTTGCTCGCAAGCACTCCACCGAAAGCAGAGGTTGTATCGGCCGCGAATGCTTTAAGGTAAGCCTCGTTGACAGTACCGCCAGTTGCAACGCCGCACGCATTTGTATGCTTAATAATAACAAACGCAGTTTCGCCTTCGAACTCTCTTACAAGACTGACTGCTGCGTCAACATCTACAAGGTTATTATACGACAGCTCTTTGCCATTGAGCTGATCGAATAAACCGTCCAAATCACCGTAAAAAGTAGCTTTTTGATGAGGATTTTCGCCATAGCGCAATGATTTTCCTATTTGCAGGCTTGACTTAAAGCTTGGGAGTTTCTGCTCGCGATTGAAATATCCAAAGATTGCCGAGTCGTAGTGCGATGTTACATCAAATGCTTTCGCGGCGAATCGTTTTCTGTCTGAAAGTTCCGTGGTACATCTATGTTCTTTCAATAATTCCAGTACTTCTGCATATTGATTACGTGAAGACACGATCAAAACATCATTGAAGTTTTTTGCGGCTCCGCGAATAAGTGCAATACCGCCTATATCAATTTTTTCTATAATATCATCTTCTGATCCGCCTTTAGCAACTGTTTCTTCGAAGGGATAAAGGTCAACGATTACA
>JBBRFP010000323.1:0-3305 GCA_038241465.1 Cytophagales bacterium
AGGCCATCATCATCGAAGGTTCTCTTCGGAATACAGGAACGCATGCCTGCGGTGTAATCATTACGCCAGAGGACATGACGAAGCTCATTCCTGTGTCAACCGCGAAAGATTCGACGATGCTCGTCACGCAATTTGACAACAGTGTTGTTGAGAATGCGGGGATGCTGAAGATGGACTTTTTGGGTTTAACCACCCTGACCATTATTAAGACAGCGCTTAAGAACATTAAGAAGAAGAGAAACATTGATGTTGATCTGGAGAATGTTCCGTTAACGGATCTTAAAACATATCAATTATATCAACGCGGAGAAACGATAGGCACGTTCCAGTTTGAAAGCGAGGGTATGCTGAACTATCTCCGCGCACTCAAGCCGGATAAATTTGAAGATCTCATAGCGATGAATGCGCTCTATCGTCCGGGCCCGATGGAGTACATACCGAACTTCATTGCGCGTAAGCACGGCAGGGAGGCGATCAAGTACGATCTGCCGGTAATGGAGGAATTTTTGAAAGACACATATGGAATTACGGTCTATCAGGAGCAGGTGATGTTGCTTTCACAAAAGCTTGCAAACTTTTCCAAAGGTGATGCAGACGTTTTGCGTAAGGCGATGGGGAAAAAGCAGAAGGATGTTCTGGATAAGATGAAAGATAAATTCATCGGAGGCTGTAAGAAGAACGGCCATGACGAACGGATCGCCGATAAGATCTGGAAAGACTGGGAAGCATTTGCTCAATATGCATTCAATAAGTCGCATTCAACATGTTATTCACTGGTGGCGTACCACACAGCCTACCTCAAAGCAAATTATCCTGCCGAGTACATGGCGGCAGTGTTAACCCATTCACAAAGTAACCTTGAGAACGTCACTTTCTTTATTGAAGAGTGTCGCAAGATGGGAATTGAGGTCCTTGGGCCACACGTAAATGAGTCGGGTGTTTTCTTTGAGGTGAACAGGCAAGGCGCTATCCGTTTCGGACTAGGTGCGATCAAGGGTGCAGGAGATGCAGCGGTTGAATCGATCATTATTGAACGTGAAGCGAAGGGTACTTACAAAGATATTTTTGATTTTGCTCAACGGTTGAGTCAGCGGTCAGTCAATAAAAAGACATTTGAAAGTCTGGCGTTGTCGGGCGCTTTTGATTGTTTCCCTGAGCATCACCGTAGACAGTATGTGTTTGCAAAGGATGGAGATATCAATCTGACAGAGAAAGCCACACGGTATTCAGCCAAGCTGCAACAGGAAACAATGAGCTCACAGGTTAGCATGTTTGGGAGTTCCTCAGGAACCGAGATCCCTCGCCCGAAAGTTGATGCTGTGGAACCGTTCAGCGAAATTGAAAAGTTGCATTTTGAAAAAGAGGTCGTGGGTGTTTATATCTCAGGACATCCATTGGATAATTTCAAGTTTGAAATTGACACCTTCTGTTCTGCCGAAATCACTGTATTTAACAATATCGATGCACTCGAAGGCAAAGAGATCAAGGTTGGGGGCATCGTTGCAAGCGTGGAACATAAAATGACAAAGACTGGGCGTCCGTTTGGAAAACTTGCAATGGAGGACTACTCCGGAAAATTCGAGTTCGTATTGTGGAGCGATGACTATTTGAAATTCAAGTCGTTCCTGATGCCAGGATTATTCTTGTTGGTGGAGGGTAATGTACTACGGAAGAACTGGGGAGAAAAGAATCTTGAATTTAAAATCAGAAATATTGAGCTATTGAATGAGATAGGTGTGAAGCGCGCCAAAGGAGTTCAGGTGAAAGTGAATGCAGCATCTGTCAATCCGGAGCTTGTAAAAAAGATTGAAGCATTGTGTGAGGAATATAGCGGGGGTACGCCTTTTTATCTGAAGTTGCGCGACGAGCAAGAGAACATCAGCCTGGAGCTACTTTCTAGGAAATTCAGGATCAAGCCAGTGAATGATCTGGTGAAAAAGATGAAGAGAATACCGGAAGTTGAAGTGGAAGTCGTGTACTAATTTGAAAATGAACGTCTCCAAAGGATTGAAATTAAGTTACCTACGGAAATTGTCGTAGAGGAGACGAAACTTTGAACCTTGAACGCCGAACTTTGAACTCTGAACTCTGAACTTTGCACCCCGAACTCTGAACTTTTTAGCATTATCTTTGCGTTGTATTCACTGGAATTAGAAACTTAACGTCCAAAAAACATAAATAACATGGGAAAAGCACTTGTACTAACTGACGCCAATTTTGATGAGGCTCTCAAGGGAGATAAGCCTGTATTGGTAGATTTCTGGGCCGAATGGTGTGGACCTTGTAAGATGATCGGGCCCGCTGTTGAAGAACTGGCGGGAGATTATGAAGGCAAGGCTATCATCGGCAAGCTAAATGTCGATGAAAACCCGGAAGTGACCGCTCGTTTTGGAGTTCGTTCCATACCGACATTGTTGGTTTTCAAGAACGGCCAGATTGTCGACAAGCAGGTTGGTGCAGTGCCAAAGAGTGTGTTGGGAGCAAAGCTTGCAGCGCAGGTTTAAATTAAAATTCAATAGAAGTGAAAAGCCGGTGGAGAAATCTATCGGCTTTTTTATTGGCTCTAATACATTTTGCGGGCTTTGCGCATTCCTTCGCGTTCTTTGCGAGAACCCATTTGCTATCCGATACTTGTTTTAACGCCGAACAAAAAACGCCGAATATCGAATGTCGAAGTTTGAGGATCCCTTCGAAGAGACTATTGACCCTCCGCCACCATCTCTACTTCCCAAGCGTCTGTTCTGAAAGCCGATACCGGTAGCCCTTATTTATTATAAAGATTAGGAATAGTCGCATTATCAAAGCAAAATCTAACAGCCACCGGCAACTTCACTTCTTTCGCTGACACCAACAACGTGTTCCCATCGATCACCGCGGTAGCAGGATAAAACTTCTTATCCTCACCTGCGATGGTAAACTGATTCGTAGCACCACGATTGATCAATCCATTCTCACCATACATAAATGATATTCTGATCTTGTTCTTTTCAATCTTCATGGATTGATAAACAGGTGACTGGTAGGCGGACTTGGGTATCGCGTGTTTGTAGGTCTCACCCAATGCATACATCGCAAGCCTGTCTCCTACCGGTTTTTTATTCTTTGGATGGATGTCTTTCACGTCATGCACATTATCAGAAATGATCACCATACCTGTTTTGGGAACGGATAGTGTTTTCACCTGCTGCTCACGAACCAATGCGCCCTGGAATTTTAATCCATAGGTATATGGAGCGATCTGCACATAATAAAATGGGAATTCTTTTTGAAAATCACTCCTCCAGCTTTCAATCATTGTCTTCATG
>JBBRFP010000324.1:0-3305 GCA_038241465.1 Cytophagales bacterium
CGTATCGCAATTGCGGATATTCCTTCTTCAGCAGATCAAGGAACTGGTTGAGGTCGATGCTCGGTATCTTCATGTCCTGATAATAGAGAACATCGTTAAATCCGCCCTGTTTGTATTGATCCAGTGATAACGTGTATTTGAAAGGAGCGGACTTATTGACCTGTTTCATCGACTGATCAATATACCAGTCTGTATTATAGTAGCTGAATACTACCACTCGCACATCAGTACGGTATTCTTCCACTTCCTGGACGTACCATAGCATGAATGTATCATTATCACCACCTGTATATAAAATTGCGTTAGGGTCGCAGGAGGCAAGATAATTTTTACCTGAGTCTACGGAGAAGTACCGGTCGTGGCGATTATGGTCATCCCAGCCCACAGCACCCATTAATATCGGTGCGGACATGCAAAGCGTGGTGGCAACAATCGCACTCGTCTTTAAATTTTTAAGTTTTCCGTTGATCAACTCGGCAATACCGATCACTGCAAAGCCAATCCAGAATGCAAATGCGTAGGTAGAACCAGCGTAGATGTAGTCACGTTCGCGTGGCTCTTCAGGAGGTGAATTGAGATACACCACAATTGCAACACCCGTCATTACAAACAAAAGGCCAACAACGGCGAAGTTTTTTGTGTCTTTGACAAACTGGTAGAACATTCCAATAAATCCAAGGATGAATGGGATCATAAAGAAATTATTACGCGCTTTGTTTTCAGCAATAGCGGGAGGGACTTTTTCAAAAGCGTCCATTGGGCTTAACCAATCAGCTCCCTGTATATCACTTTCACGACCGGCATAATTCCACATAAAATAACGCATGTACATGTGCCCGATCTGGTGCTTGAACATGTAATAAATGTTCTGGCTCCATCTAGGTTTCTGACCTTCTTTTAATCCAAGTATATCTTGATAAGACTTTTTGTATTCTGAATTCCAGACACGCGGAAGGAATGTTTCTGATCCAGGCTCATATACATAATCAAACTTGTGATCAGTGATCTCGTATTTGTCTTTCCCTTTCGTGTAAACGGCAGCGCCTTCAGTATAATCAATAATTTTAGCGGTGTAATAAGGTCCGAACAGCAAAGGCCTGCTTCCGTATTGTTCGCGTTTCAAGTAGCGTACAAATGACAACACATCCTTTGGTGCATTTTCATTGATAGGAGTATCAAAGTTGGAACGGATCACGATCGTGGTGTACGAGCCGTAACCTATCAAAATAAATGCGGTGGATAACAGGAAGGTATTAAGTACAGGTTTATTTTTTAGTTGGGAATAACGGATTCCATAGACAAGTCCACCAATCACCAACAAGCAGAATAGGGTAACTCCAAAACCAAATGGTAATCCTATATTATTAACAAAGAAGATCTCAAACGCCGCCGCCAGTGAGGGCAACCCGGGTACAATTATGTCATTTATAAAAAGTACAAGGAATCCACTGAACCCAAGGGCCGCAATAATTCCCCATGTGGTTGGTTTGTATTTTTTAAAATAAAAAACAAGTCCAAGGGCCGGAATGGTGACGAGATTCAACAGGTGAATACCGATCGATAAGCCGACCACATAAGCTATAAAGACAAGCCAGCGATTGGCAGCGCTGTCATCTTCAATTACATCCCATTTTAACACTCCCCATACAACGAACGCTGTGAAGAATGATGACATCGCATAGACTTCTGCTTCAACGGCAGAGAACCAGAAAGAATCAGAAAAAGTATACGCCAGCGATCCCACTAGACCCGCGCCCATAAGGCTCCAGATCTGACCTTCCGTTAGTTCCGAATCCTTTGTGACACTCATTATTTTTCTTCCGAAGAGTGTAATGGACCAGAACAGGAAGAGTATGGTAAAGGCGCTGGCTACCACGCTCATGAAATTGATCCAGTAGGCCACGTTCGTAACTTCCCCAAAAGCAAGAAAAGAGAACATTCTGCCTAAAAGCATCTGAAGAGGCGCCCCTGGAGGATGGGATACCTCTAATTTATAGGCCACGGCGATAAATTCCCCACAATCCCAGTAACTAGCGGTTTCTTCAAACGTAAGCCAGTACGTGATTAGCGCAACGGCAAATGCCACCCAGCCTGTGATATTATTGGTCTTTTGAAAATTCATGCGGTTTTTTTGGAAAACTTTGGCGAAAATAATTGTTTTTTAGGAGGATCGTGATTCTGAGGAAAATATGATTGCCATAATCGGCTTGGGGGCGTCAGCTATTGGCGGTTGGCTAAGTTCGCTCTGATTTCAACACCCAATGCCTTTCCCTCTCGCGTCGAAGATTAATCTTAGAACTGAAAGAACTTAGTATACAATAATATAAAACAACAGCCAGAGCAAAAAGATAGGCACATAAAAACTTAAAACGATTGTCCATGCAGGCTTCATTCCCCGTTTGCCGAAATGACATACGCCGAGCGCAAGCACATACCAATACAGAAGCTCAAATAAATTTAATGCTTTGAATGGATATTTGTATTCATCCGAAAGTTCGCGATAGTCGACAAAGTTCATTACAGAGAATGGATAGAATGCCTGGACGTCGTAAAAATTTGGATCGGATTGAATAAAAAGAAACCAAACAATTTTGATAATCTCCGGAAGCAGAAAGACAAATTCAGCGATCATGACAATGCCCCAGCATTGTGAAAA
The DNA here is from genome assembly GCA_038241465.1 of Cytophagales bacterium. Taxonomy (GTDB): domain Bacteria; phylum Bacteroidota; class Bacteroidia; order Cytophagales; family Cyclobacteriaceae; genus ELB16-189. The sequence goes on from JBBRFP010000324.1 coordinate 2,657, forward strand.
AGTGACCCGGTAACCAAAAAGGAAACATCCCATCCAGATGACAAGACCCAGTATCGTAAATTTCCATGCATATATAAGAGGGATTGTCAAATACTGGAGTGCGCTCCTCAGATACAGGATAGACCCCTCGGGCTGATCCGCCATAAACTCGAAAGCGGCAGTTTCGTTTTCGATCATGGACTTTTTTATAAACAGAAGTGTTAAGGTAGCTACGCAGAGCAAAATAAAGCCCTGCCGCTTTGGCATTGAGAATATTGATCTTCCTTCCGTAATGACGTCCATAGTGTTTACTAAATCCTGCGTGTTACTTTTGCGACTGTGAAATATAGGAGTAAAATTTTAGTTGCCCTTTTAATGGGAATTCTTTCTTTTCAGGCAAATGCGCAGGAAAAGAAGGATACCACCATCATACTGATCTCGAGCATGGCCGTTCAAATTCAGACCACTGATGCGTTGAACGACCTTTATAATTTTAAGTTTGACAAAGCTGAAAAGGAAATAAGAGCATTCAAAAAAAACTATGAATGGCATCCGCTTCCATATTTCATGTTGGGGTTGAGCGAATGGTGGAAAATCATGCCAGCCACAAATGACCGTTCTCACGATGATAAGTTTTTGGCCTACATGGACAGCACCATTTCCATAGCTG
>JBBRFP010000325.1:0-3302 GCA_038241465.1 Cytophagales bacterium
CCCATCACAAAAACCCCGGAGCAAGGCTACGAGCTTTCCGGGGTTTTGTTCTATTGAAGAAACGTATATTTGAGGTATGGAAACCATAAGAATCGCGATTGCTAACAAAAAGGTTAAGAAGATTCTGCAAGAGCTTGCCGAATTGAACCTAATCAATATTCAGGACAATAGCCCTATCAAATCGTTTCAGGACTTGCTAAACAAGCTCCGATCAAGCAAGATGGCACCGTCATTGGGTGAGATAACGAAAGAAGTAGAATTGTTCCGCACAAAGAGGTATGAAAAAAAAGGTTGAACGGATAATTGTCGACACAAACCTTTGGATTAGCTTTTTGATCAAGAAAGACTTCAGGAAACTTGATGAGAGAATAAAGAACGGAAGAGTCAGACTCATGACGCGCTTCGAAAACCCGCCGATGGTTATCCACTCACATTGTGCAGAAGTCATTTCTCTCTGTGGACAGTAAAATCAAAGTGGACAAAGACTCGGCTTCGCGGTCCGTTATCTTTTCTGCTTGCCCTTGGCCATTGAATCTCGAATACTTTTCAAGACGGGGTTTGACAGATAACTATTAAATCCTTTGCTAAACAACAGTTTACCTTTGACAGGTTTCAAAATTGCACTTATCTCGTCAGACAACTCCTCGTGCTCTCCCATGACTAATGTAAACCCCATATCGATATGCTTAACAAACTCTGGTTGCTCTATGAGAAAGTATATGTTTTTCAAAATTGCGCGCGGACTTTCATCACGTTCGACACCCAGACTGAACGCAAATTGACTAAAGGCATCGACTGCAATGAAAACAAAACCTGGCCCTTCCATTGTGGACACTTGAAAGTGGAAAAGAGCTACATATTCCAAGACACGTTTAGCTTTTGGGAAAGGTTTTTTCATGACAACAAATATAACTAATACTTGCACGTGGACATTTCCGTGTGACCTTATAAACTTGACGGTCGCTCGGACTCGTTGATTGCCAAAGATTTACCGGACGACTTTGACTTATTAGCTTACAACGGTGGACCGAAATCCCCAGTGCAAAATCGAGCGTGATGGTGATCGTCGATATCAAGATGGGACCTCGAGAAACGGCTCATCCGTCCATTACTGTTCTACTCGCCTTCTCCTATTCACGAGCGAAGGCATAAGACTTCACCTTCAAGTTCTGCATTATCTACTCTCGATCTGCGAATTCAGAGAGAACTTTTAAATCCCATTTTCGAATTTTTTCCCGATTTCGTACCTTTGCCCGCTGATTGTTAAAAACCTCATTTTTTCAACTGTTTTATGAAGAAAGTATCTGATTCAAGGACCCTACTGGGCGTTGACAAATCCACCGAATTGAAAGATTTGAAGACCGCGTACCGCACGCTGATGAAGGACTGGCATCCTGATAAGTTCGTCGATGACATCGAGAAAAAACTACAGGCTGAGGAGAAAAGCAAAGAGATCATTGAGGCGTATCACTTTCTCGTCAGCATCTCTCCTGAAACGGCCGCAGGTAATCTGGAAGAATACACGCAAACAACCAATACCGCTCTGCGTGACTTCGAATACAAGTCGCAAACCTTGAAACTATTCTTTGTCGATGGTATCGGATACGAATATCTGGATGTACCCAAGAATACCTATCAGAAATTAGTCAACTCCGATTCCCCAGCGCGTTTTGCAAGGCGCCACATCTACCATTCATTCGTCTATAGAAAAATCTCGAAGGCGGAGGAAGTGAAGAGCTAATTGGCTTACACAAGAAAACCGATTTCGATTTACTAGGATCGGAGAATCCAGGGATTAATTTTTAATGCCATTTAGTTAAACCTACCAGTTTCTCTCTATAGCAACCCATCTCATTTAATTCGGTTGTATTTTTTCAGTGCCTCGATTAGTCTATCGTGTGGTATAGCGTAAACTTTATTTCCATTGACGCCTTCCATGGTCTCGGCTGCCACGAGGGTATTGACAATGGCTTCTTCGGTTGCCGAAGCTGCTGCTTCAAAGAGCGGACTGATCAATTCGTTGGGAAGCATTTCAAGATGAGCAATGCCAGTTTCCTTTTTTATTTCGGGATTAGCCGTGGAGAAAGCAATAAAAATATCGCCTGAGGAATTTCCACCTCGTCCTCCGACAACACCAAGACCAAGCGATACACGTTTCACCAATCGTTCAAGCTGATGCGGCAGGAGCGGAGCATCCGTCGCAAGGACCACAATAATAGATCCCTGGTCTGCGTCCGGTTTGCTGAACGGCAACAGGTCAGTAATTTCTTTACCCGCCGGAGCGCCGGCGATGGATAAGAGTGATCTTCGTCCGTAGTTTGCCTGGACCAATACGCCGACCGTATAACCACCTTCTTTGATGTCGAGCTTGCGGGAAGAGGTTCCAGTGCCTCCTTTAAATCCATGACACACCATACCTGTACCACCGCCTACATTTCCTTCTTTAATGATTGCACTAGATGCAGATTCCATTGCCTCGAAGACTTGCTCTTTCTTTACATTAAATCCATTGATATCATTGAGAAATCCATCCCACGTCTCAGCGACAACCGGTAAGCTTATATCACCAGAGTATCCTGGCGTCTTTACTTTCTTTGTATACCATTCAATCACTGCATCTCTTACGATACCGACACTATGCGTATTAGTGATCATCACAGGTGACCCAAGGCATCCCGATTCATCCACCCAGGTGGTTCCGGTCATCTCACCGTTGCCGTTCAACGTAAACCATGCCGCAAAAACCCTGTCCATAGAGTTCTTTCCTCTCGGGAAGATTGCTGTTACTCCCGTTCGCACCGGACCTTTACCCGGCACCAATTTCCCGTCACCTGAGATCAGCGTTTTATAACCGACTTCCACTCCGGCAACATCAGTGATCGCATTCAATTTTCCAGGCGTTCCATCAAAAGGAATTCCAAGATCGCGCGCACGAGGCTTAATAACAGTTTGCCCAAGGCACATGCTAGCTATCATTATGCCACTGAATGTTATCCAAAGCATTCGCGTACTGATATTGTTAAAATTAAATAAGTATGATTTGCTCGTATCCATAATCTTTACTTTAGTCTTTCGTTTTTCGTCTTTTAGCTTTCCGCTTTTAGCTTTCCCCTCCATCATATTTCCCCCATTAAACTCCACAACTTCTCAAACTCCACTATAAATTCCTTCACGAGGCTGCCTTCCGTGCTGATAATGATATTCTCCTGATTGAATTTGGCTGCACTGCGTGTCCAGTTGTAACTGCCAGTGATCAAACACGCATCATCTGAAATCATAAACTTGTGGTGCATGTGATTGGA
>JBBRFP010000326.1:0-3286 GCA_038241465.1 Cytophagales bacterium
GTTCTTGTGTATTTTTTCAGCCTGATTAGGGATGGGTTACCTCTCTGGCAAAACTAAAATAAACGACGACACTGAATTTCCGGGTATGACAGAAGTATTCAAAGGAATCGAATTTGTTCGAATCTCCGCACTGCCGCAAGACCAAAAGGATAAAATCTGGAAATCATTCCGCCAGGATAAGATTATAAAAATTGCTAAAGACGAAGCGGTTCTTGTTGACTGCATTTTATACCACGATTACCTTTCCTGGCTCAGTCAACCGGAATCGGAGCTACCGCTCGACCAGTCTCAAACAATCAAAACATCTCACAACGCTCCTCTTCAGGGAATTTTTTCAAAACTGGCACTAAAATAAAGGCTTCCCTTCTCTATTTGGATGACATTCAAATGGTTGCGCCTTGGTGGCGTTGAATCGTTTCTTTGCAGCAACACTGCTGCCTTCGATGGAACTAGGACAGCCGAAAGCCTTCACCAAAAAGGCTCCAATTTTATCCCCCTTGCAGGCGTAGTTTATTGATTATTAGCACATTGTAAAACACTCGTGTATATGTAGGGCATTCGAGATATCCACAAAGAAGTGATTGATAAAAATGCGCGTAAATATCTGTAATTCAATTACATATCTCTTAACCCGGAGGTAATGTGGATAAAAAGGTCAAATTGTGGATTTCTTTTTGGCCAGAATTTTGTCATTTAGTTTTGCCATTAGTAAGTGCCTGAATTTTAGCACTTTTGTCGCCTGAGCCTTATGAATAATCTGACCAATTGTGGAATTAGTTTCAACCTGCCCCCGGCCCGGCCGTTGAGACGAGCGATGAGATTTATATCGACAATCCTATTTTTCCTTGTTTTCAGCTCAGGCTGTTTTTCTCAAGGCGGAAAGTTGGTCAAACTGGAGGGCCTGCAGCAGCAGATACAGAGCGAAAAGGAGCAAATCCAGGTTATTAATTTTTGGGCAACCTGGTGTGGTCCATGCCTGAAAGAACTACCCCTCTTTGAAAAGTTGGGTGCGGAGCGAAAGGACTTAAAAATTAAGCTGGTAAGCATGGATATGGATCTCGATCCGGATCCGGAAAAAGTGAGGAAGTTTGTCATTCGAAAGAAGTTGCAATCCGAAGTTTTAATTCTTGATGAGCAAAACCCGGATAAATGGATTGATAAGATCGACAAAGCGTGGTCGGGGGCACTCCCGGCAACATTGATTTTGAATAATAAAAATGGCAAGCGGAAGTTTGTAGAGCGAGAATTACACGAAGGCGATTTGGAAAAGCTTATTGCCGAAGTTCAATAGCTTTTGAATAGCTTTCAATAACTAAATCTGATATGAAACAATTGTTTTTTTCCCTAGTAGTTGTGTTTGCATTGGTAGCTAGTGCTCCGATAAATAGTGGTTATGAAGTTGGCGATACCGCAGTGGATTTTTCGTTAAAGAATATAGATGGTAAAATGGTTTCTCTTTCAAATTGGAAAGATGCAAAGGGCTTCATTGTGATTTTTGATTCCAATACCTGTCCTTATTCAAAAGCATACAACGAACGCATCATTGGCTTGAATAATAAATATTCACCCCTTGGATTTCCACTTGTAGCAATTAATTCAAATGATCCATCCTCATCTAGCGGCGACTCATTCGATGAAATGGTCAGCTATGCGAAGAGAAAAGGGTATAATTTTCCATACTTGGTTGATGAAAACCAAACGGTGGCAAAAACATTTGGCGCTACCAATACCCCTCATGTCTTTGTCTTGAAGCGTTCAGGTAATGAACTTAAGGTTGCCTACATCGGCACGATTGACGATAACGCACGCAAGGCTTCTTCCGTTTCAAAAAAATATGTTGAAGAAGCTGTCGATGCGCTGTTGGCTAACAAAGCAGTTCCCACTACAAAGACCAAGGCAATCGGCTGCGGCATTAAGTGGAAGAACTCATAGACCAGTAGCCATTCACGGTTACTTGTTAATGGTTTGCCAGATTCGAAAGAATATCATCCACATATTCCCTGGAGTTACTCAGGCGAGGCACCTTATTCTGCGCACCTAATTTGCCCCTCCGCTTCATCCAGTTATAGAATGTTCCTTCTGGCACACTGTGAATCACGGGGGCCACAAGTGCGAGATCGTGGGATCTTTTAGCGTCGTAGTCAGAATTCAGCTTACGAATCGTTTCATCCAGAATCCTCCCAAATTCTTCAAGATTGGCCGGCTGCGTGTGGAATTCGATGAGCCATTCGTGGGCGCCACGTTTGTTCTTCTCTAGGTAGATAGGTGCAGCGGTAAAATTGTTAATCACGCTTTTTGTTAACTCACACGCGCGGGTGATTGCTGTTTCTGCATTTTCAATAATCACCTCTTCACCAAATGCATTAATAAAATGTTTGGTACGACCTGATATCTTGATGCGATAGGGTGTCTTACTCGTAAACTTTACTGTGTCTCCGATATTATAGCGCCACAATCCTGAATTCGTTGTGATCACCATTGCATAATTCTTTCCTATCTCAACATCACTCAAGGGAATGGCGCGAGGACTTTCATCGTCCTCTTCTTCAATGGGAATAAACTCATAGAAAATTCCATAATCAAGCATCAAAAGCATTTCATCCGAATTGCTTTGATCTTGTATTCCAAAAAAACCTTCACTGGCAGTGTAGGTTTCCCAATAATTCATGTCTGCTTTTGGAATGAGCGTTTTGAATAAATTTCTGTAAGGTGCAAAGGATACTGCACCATGAAAAAATACTTCAAGATTTGGCCATATCTCCTGAATTGGTTTTTTCTCAATCTCCATTACACGCTGCAACAACAAGACGGTCCACGTTGGTACTCCCGCAATGTGTGTAACATCTACCGATATTGTTTCACGCGCCAGCTTTTCGATCTTCTCTTCCCAGTTGCTCATTAATGCAACCTCAAGACTTGGTGTACGAATGAGTTGAGCCCATATCGGAAGGTTCTGCATAATCACAGCGGATACATCACCATAGTAAGAAGTAGCGGATGGATCAAGCTCATTGATCTGATGACTACCTCCTATTCCAAGTCCCCTGCCTGAAAATATTTTTGTGTCTGGATTATTGTTTACATAAATGCAGTACAGATCCTTACCTCCTTTGAAATGACATTCTTCGAGTGACTCCGTTGAAATGGGAATAAATTTACTCCTCGCGTTAGTCGTACCGGATGACTTTGAAAACCATTTTATTTCGGAAGGCCACAAAACATTCTGTTCACCTTTCATCATCCTCTCGATATACGGAAACATTCTTTCGTACGAATGGACCGGAAC
>JBBRFP010000327.1:0-3280 GCA_038241465.1 Cytophagales bacterium
AACGATGTCCCCTTAATGGACATTATTAAAGAGTACGGCACACCACTAAAGCTGACGTACCTTCCGCGCATCAGCGAGAACGTGCGTTTTGTACAGGCGACGTTCAATAACGCTATGGAACGCTTCAAATACAATGGTAAATACACGTATTGCTATTGTACTAAGTCGTCCCATTTTTCTTTTATACTTGAAGAGGCTCTTAAGAACAACGTCCACATCGAAACCTCGTCTGCTTTCGACATCAACATCGTCCGGTCTCTTCATGAGAAAGGAAGTATATCAAAAGAAACATACGTGATCTGCAATGGATTTAAAATGCCATTGTATACGGAGAATATCTCCAACTTGCTCAACGACGGATTCTCGAATTGTATTCCCATTCTGGATACACTCGGAGAAATTGACATCTATGAACAAAAAGTCAACGTCCCTTACCAGGTGGGTATTCGGGTTGCATCTGACGAAGAACCAAAATTTGAATTTTATACTTCACGCTTAGGGATTCGCTACAGCGATATCGTTTCTCTTTATAATGAGAAGATCGCCAGCAGTGAGAAAGCTTCCTTGAAGATGCTTCACTTCTTTATCAACACTGGCATAAAAGATACCGCTTACTACTGGAGTGAGCTAAGCCGCTTTATTTTTAAATATTGCGAACTTCGAAAAGTCTGCGATACTCTTGATTCAATTGATATTGGTGGCGGCTTCCCTATCAAGACTTCCCTGACATTTACATTTGATTACAAATACATGATCGAACAGATCGTGGAGAACATAAAATGGATCTGTGACAAGAACAATGTGCCAGTTCCTAACATCTTTACGGAATTTGGAAGCTACACTGTTGGAGAAAGTGGAGCAACATTGTATTCCGTCGTAGATCAGAAACTTCAAAATGATAAAGAGCTCTGGTACATGATCAATGGCTCGTTCATCACGCAGATGCCCGATGCATGGGGCTTGAATCAAAAATATATTCTTCTGGCTGTCAACAAGTGGGATGATCCTTATCACAAGGTTAATATCGGCGGACTTACGTGCGACAGTATGGATTATTATAATTCAGAAGCACATATCGGTGAAGTGTTCCTTCCCATGATTAATGATGAAGAACCGTTGTACATTGGTTTCTTTCACACCGGCGCCTATCAAGAGTCACTTGGTGGTTATGGTGGTATTCAGCATTGTCTGGTACCAGCTCCCAAGCACGTTCTTATCTCCAGGAATGAGGATGGTGAAATTACAACGAGTCTTTTCGCACCAGAACAGAACAGTGATAGTATGATGAAGGTGCTTGGTTACAAGAAGAAGACTGAGGAGCCGATGAAGGAGCTGAAAGAGAAGATCAAAGAATAAAGGCGGAAGATTAAAGGTCAAAATAGAAAGACGAAAGCCTGGATTCCCAAACTTTCGTCTTTCTTTTTTTGACGTTAGCCTACTATGGACGGCCCGACATCTTCACTTCCTTATAATCAGAAGGGATAACAAAATCGCTGGCAGACAAGGTTTCTCGCTTCAGTTCAGCCACCTCCATGATCATGTTGCCCTCAGGGGTTGACATTTCTATCCTTAAGGGAACACCCTCAAGACCTGCCGGAAGCATCCCACGTCCACGTGCTCCCATTCGCTGAGCGGAAAGCGCGTTCATATCAAAATCTTTTATTTCAGTAGTGGTCCAAAAATTCTCATTCACCGTTTTTCCATCTTCCGTTATCACTGCAATATATTTGGTACAGTTGTAGCCAAGAATCTTTGTTGTCTCACCTGTCTTAGTAAACTTGACATCGGGAGTCTTACCATTTTTAGCTGGATTAGAACCTGCTGATGAAAGAATTGTGTAAGTCTTATTTGTGCGATCAAGCTTAACCGATTGACTTTTATCCTTAATGAACAATGTTTCCATTCCTGTCATCATCCCGCCATCCATTTTAGAGAGAACATTCCCTGCTTTCATTTTCATAGTGATACCAGAGGGCATCATGCTATTTCCCGCTCCGGCATTGCTTGCTGATCCCTGCATCATCTTGATCTGATTCTCGATTTGAGCTTTCATTGCAGGGTTAGCATCCATCATCGCCTTCATTTTGGGATCATTCAATTGTTCCTGCATCTGTTTTATCTGAGCCTGTGTCTTCGGATCATTCATCTTGGAGCGAAGTTCTGCCTGGCCTTTTTCCATTTCAGCTTTCAGCTTCGGATCAGAAATTTCCATTTTCATTGACCACTTAACGGTCCCTTCAAAAATCTGGCTCTTGCTTTCAAAAAATACAATCAGCATCAGCGCCAGAAACATCAATTTTTTCATAGGAATTGGGTTTAGTCGATTGGGAATAACAAATAGTCTGCCAATAGTTCAAATGTGAGAATTTTTGGAATGACAATCCAGACAAGGCCTAAGTATACGTAATTGTCGTAGAGGACAAAGTACAAAGTTCAAAGTTCAAAGTACAAAGTTCCGAGTTCCGAGTGTCCAGGTCCCGACTCCTTTCTAATAACCTATTTTCTTGCTGAGTGGACAATTAACTGTGCAGCCTCCAATAAACTCTCAACTTTAAACTCTGCAACTTCCGCCTTAGCCACCTCATCCCCTATCTGTATTGTCTTTATACCAAGCTGCCGCGCTGGCACAATATCCCTTCCACGATCACCGATCATCCATGAAGCATTGATGTCTATTTTGTATTTCGCGATAGCTTTCTCAAACATTAACGTCCCGGGTTTTGTCATAAGGGAATTCGTTACAGTACGGTGGTAAGGCGAGAAATAAAACCAGTCAATTGCTTGGCCACAGTTATCCTGCATGTACTGATGACACGCCCGCATCTGATCGGCGGTATAAATTCCTTTAGAGATGCCCGATTGATTGGTGACCACAATCAAGAGGAACCCACTAGCTTTAAGGGTCTTAAGCGCCTCCGGGACCCCGGCGATTATTTCAAACTTGCCCACTTCATAGGTATATTCAGGATTATCAACATTCAGCACTCCATCCCGGTCCAGGAAAACACATTTGTTCATAGCTCAAATATCAACAAAATGAGGCCTTTTTCGTTAGTTTTGTTTTGAAACAATAAATTTTGAGCAACGCCCTCGTCATTATACCCACTTACAATGAGCGTGAAAACATTCAGGCAATCATCAATGCTGTTTTTGCGCAACCAAAGGATTTCCATTTATTGATCGTAGATGACGGTTCTCCTGACGGCACAGCGCAAATCGTAAAAGATCTTCAGACTACCTACAATAAAACACAAACGAACCTCCACCTGATCGAACGATC
>JBBRFP010000328.1:0-3278 GCA_038241465.1 Cytophagales bacterium
AAACCTCACGGTAAGTACGTGATTGCATATAACAAGATTACAAAAGACAGATATCTGCCCACAGGTCCGGAACTCGCTCAGTCAGCGCAGCTCTATGATATTTCAGGTGAAAAGATGAAGCTGCTGTTGGATTTTCCAACGGTCGGTGAACCGCATTATGGAGAAGCGATTCCAGCGAATCTAGTAGCGCCTAATTCAGTTAAGATGTTCAAAATCGAAGAAAATGAACACCCTTATGCCGCCAAGGGAGAAGGTAAAACGAAGGTCGAACGTGTGGGCAATCAGGTGCATGTCTATATGACTGCCATCCGCTCACACCTTACACCTGATAATATCGAGGGGATCCGGGTCGGCGATGATGTGTATTTCCACGTAACCAACCTCGAACAGGATTGGGACGTGCCGCATGGCTTTGCCATCAAGGGTGCTCTTAATGCGGAAATATTGGTCATGCCAGGAGAAACTCAAACGTTAAAATGGAAACCATTAAGTCCTGGCATTGTACCATTTTATTGCACTGACTTTTGTTCAGCGTTACACCAGGAAATGTCCGGATATGTTCGAGTATCTGCGGCTGGCAGTACTACCCCTTTGAAATTCTCAACTGGAAAGGTCGAGGAGGTCGCAGGTAAGTAGTTTACAGTGGTTGTTCCGTGCTGGCTTTCAGCACGGAACTTTTTTAAACGAAAACTATGAAATCTTTAAAGCCAATCTCCCGGATCGCGATCGCACTTTCGGCGATACTTATGATCTCTGCCTACTTTGTACCATTGTGGCAGATACTGATGTGGGCACCACAGTATCCGGAGGGCCTGGAGATGAAGATATGGATTAACACCCTTACGGGAAATGTAAAAGTGATTAGTGCGCTCAATCATTATATTGGAATGAAGACGATTGAGGTAAGCATGTTTCCCGAATTTCAATACATGATTTATCTGGTTGGAATACTTATTGCTATCGGAATAGCCACCGCCATTGTCAACAAATACTTTATGCTCTGGGTGTATGTTGGGCTAATCATCACTACCGGTGTTGCTGCGCTTGTTGACTTCTATCTGTGGGGATACGACTACGGACACAATCTTGACCAGCATGCGCCAATCGTTGTACCCGGCATGTCATATCAACCACCTCTGATTGGCACAAAACAACTTTTGAACTTCACAGCATTCTCAGGCCCTGACGTCGGTGGTTGGATTTTTATTGCTTCAGGTGCACTTGCATGTCTTGTTTTGGGGTATGAATTATATAGTAACCGAAAAAGAGCATGAGATTACTGATTATAATTGTTGCTTCGGTGTGGTTAGTCGGTTGCGATGTAAAGCCTGAGCCGCTGGCTTATGGCAAAGATGCATGCCATTCATGCAAAATGACATTAGTGGACGAGAAATTTGGAGGAGAAGTGGTAACAAAAAAAGGCAAAGTCTACAAATTCGACGACGTCAATTGTATGATCAATTTTTATAATTCACAGGAAACAGCCGACAACGTTTCATTATTGCTGATGATTAATTTTGATTCTGTAGATCAGTTCGTTGATGCAAGGGAGGCGTTTTATGTAAAGTCCACAATGATAAAAAGTCCGATGGGAAGTCAGGTTGCATCCTTTTCCACAAGAGAGCAACTGAAAAAATATAATAAAGAATGGAATGGCATTGAGCTGAGCTGGGGTGAATTGGTCACTCAATATAAATAGACTCCGTTGGAATGATCAGGATAAATAATTTCCATCTGACAGTAATTGTGTGGTGCATTTTGCTACCATTTGATTCGAATGGATTTGTTATGAGGATTGGTTCGAAAGAGGTTATTAAGTCTATTGTAACCGGCATTGCGCAAGCCCATTCAGGCGATACCCTATTAATTTTGGCTGGACATTACAGAGAGGGGAATATTTTGATTAAAAAATCCATTGTGTTGTTGGGTGACGGACTTCCCATCCTCGATGGCGAAAATAAATATGAAATATTAACCATTCATGCGAATGGAGTTATAATAAAGGGGTTAAAATTCATTAACACAGGAATTGCCAGCATTAATGACATAGCGGCAATTAAAGTGCTTGAATCAAAGCGACTGCGGATAGAGAACAACCAGTTTGTTGATACTTTTTTTGGAATCTACCTCGCAAATTCGTCGGAAGCGGTGATCTCAGGCAACCAATTACATTCCAATGTCGAGGCCGAGCATCAAATTGGAAATGGAATTCACCTTTGGAAGTGTGATCGCATCACTGTCAATCACAATCTTATTAATGGGCATCGTGATGGAATCTACTTTGAATTTGTTACAAACTCATTAATTACTGATAACCATAGTGAAGGAAATCTCAGATATGGTCTGCACTTTATGTTTTCACATAATGATGAGTATCGGGGCAATACGTTTGTAAACAATGGTGCGGGTGTGGCAGTGATGTATTCAACTGGAGTGAAGATGATTGCCAACTCGTTTTTTCATAATTGGGGGTCTTCTTCTTATGGGCTGCTCTTAAAGGAAATCCGTGATAGCTATGTAAATGGAAATCGTTTTAACGAAAATTCGATCGGCATTTTAATGGAAGGAAGTAGCCGGATAGAATTTAAAGAAAATACATTTTCGCAAAACGGGTATGCGATCAGACTTCAGGCCAGTTGTGATGACAATGTTTTAAAGCATAATAATTTTATCGCCAACACTTTTGATCTGGTCACCAATGGAACGTTGGTATTAAATACAATAAACACAAACTATTGGGACAAGTATGAAGGATACGATCTTAACCATGACAATGTTGGAGATATTCCCTATCATCCAGTAAGTTTATATGGAGTAATTATTGAGCAAATGCCTACCGCTGTCTTGTTATGGCGGAGTTTTCTTGTGTATATGATGGATCGGACTGAAAAGGCAATTCCTGCCGTCACTCCTGAAAACTTAAAAGACGAATCACCTTCGATGAAACCTTATGATCTCATTTCTCAACGTCTCTAAGAATTTTCGTAAACTCAAAGCTCTGGATAATTTTAGTCTTGTGCTAAATGCTCCAGGGAGTTATGCCATCATTGGTCCAAATGGTTCGGGAAAAACTACCTTAATCAAGTGCCTGCTTGGATTAGTGGTTCCTTCTTCCGGTCAAATTTTATTTGACAACGCGAGTATTTCTAATGACTGGCGCTACCGTTCGAAAATTGGTTACATGCCTCAGATTGGAAAATATCCGGATAATATCACCGTGGGCCAGCTCTTCGACATGATGAAAAACATCCGGCAAGGATCCCAAAAAATTGATGAGG
>JBBRFP010000329.1:0-3267 GCA_038241465.1 Cytophagales bacterium
TTGTTTTTTGGGTCGCTGCTTTCAGCGATCATGAGCACGACCAGCTCGGCAATGCTTGCACCGGCGGCGATCTTTTCAGAAAACCTGGTGCGGCCTTTAATGAAAACGAAGCTTACCGATAGGCAAATGCTGCTTCTGACCAGAGGTTCGGTCATTTTATTCAGTACATTGGCAACCATCATGGCGTGCCTGCGCTCTGATATTTATACATTGGTAGGGGAGTCGTCTATCCTGAGTCTTGTAACATTATTCGCGGGCCTTACATTCGGTATCTATTGGAAGAGAGCGAATTCGACCGGCGCAATTATGTCAATGATCTCAGGGTTTATAACCTGGATAGGTTTTGAGTTCATATTGGACACAGACATACCAAGTCTTGTGCCGGCAACGACTGTCAGTATTAGTGCGTTAATAGTAGGAAGTTTATTTTGGAATAAATCAAATGAAAATAGAGATCAATCGGTTGAATGATGGCTTCTGGATGGAAGCTATCAATGAGAATGGAAATAAGGTTCACCTGGATGCATCACCGGATATCGGTGGGACGGATCGTGGCTTTCGTCCAATGCAAATGTTATTGGCTTCTTTAGGTGGCTGCAGTGCAATCGATGTTATCGCCATCCTGAAAAAGCAAAAGCAACCGCTGGAAGATATCAAGATCACGGTGACCGGTAACAGGCAGGAAAATATTGTCCCTTCATTGTTTACGGATGCTAACATTCATTTCACTCTCTATGGGAATCTCGATGACGAGAAAGTAAAAAAGGCGATCGTTTTGTCTGTTGAGAAATATTGTTCGGTTGGCAAGACCCTTGAAAAAACAGCAACCATCTCCCATAGCTTTGAAATAGTGAAATCATGAGTGAATCTGATAATTTTGAAACAGACGCGATCCGTTCGCAACTTGAGCGTTCTCAGTACCGCGAACATTCGGTTCCACTTTATCTGACATCAAGTTTTGTCTTTGACGATGCGGAACAGGCCAGAGCGCTATTCGCTGATGAAGTTGCCGGGAACATCTACAGCCGATTTTCTAATCCAAACACGACAGAGTTTATTAATAAACTCTGCCTGCTGGAGGGCACCGAGGATGGGATTGCTACTGCTTCAGGAATGGCAGCCATGTACATCAGTATGGCGGGACTTTTAAAATCAGGCGATCACGTATTGGCATCACGCTCTGTATTTGGCTCAACACATCAGATCCTTACAACGATTTTTCCAAGATTTGGCATTAGCCATAGCTACCTTGACATCAGCGACTCTCCTGAACAATGGGAAAGTAAAATCCTTCCGAATACCAGGATGATTTTTGTGGAAACTCCATCAAATCCGGCTCTGGATATAATTGATCTTGAATGGCTGGGTAGCCTCGCCAAGAAGCACAAGGTTATACTTAATGTTGACAACTGTTTCACTACACCTTACTTACAAAACCCCGCTAAGTGGGGAGCGCATTTGGTGACTCACTCAGCAACTAAGTTTATCGACGGGCAGGGAAGAGTGATCGGAGGGGCGGTTCTTGGAAGCAAGGAGCTTATCAAGGACATTAGATTTTTCGCACGACACACCGGCCCATCGATGTCGCCATTTAATGCTTGGATTCTTTCAAAGAGTCTTGAGACACTGGCCGTCCGGATGGATCGTCACTGCGATAATGCGTTACTGATTGCAAAGCATCTTGAATCGCACTCAAGTGTTCTGAAAGTGAAGTATCCATTTCTGCCTTCGCATCCACAGCATCTACTTGCCAAGAAGCAAATGAAAGCGGGCGGGGGCGTAGTTACTTTTGAAATCAAAGGAGGGATAGATGCTGGACGAAAATTCCTTAACTCATTAAAAATGATCTCTCATTCAGCAAATCTTGGCGATACACGGACGATTGCGACACATCCGGCATCTACAACACATTCAAAGCTAACCGTGGAAGAGCGAAACGCTGTGGGAATTACACCAGGTTTAATCAGAATATCCGTTGGATTAGAAAATACGAATGATATTCTCGCTGACCTTGAGCAGGCAATGGGGTAGCCTCCAATTCCGATTACCGTTTACTTCGTACCACTTACGACTTCTTTAATACTTCTCCATGCTCGTATCAATCTGATCCGCCCAGGCAAGAATGCCGCCCTTGAGATTGTACAGATTTGTAAAGCCGTGATTCTTTTCCAGCCAATTCACGATGTTACCGCTTCGGGCACCACTGCGGCAATGGATCACGACTTGTTTGTCACGTGATATTTTGTCAACATTATTTGGTATTTCTGCCTGAGGAATTAGCGGTGCGCCAAGATTACAGATATCGTACTCATGAGGCTCACGCACATCAATCAGTTGAAAATCAGCTTTGCTATCCATTAATTGCTTGAGTTCTTGAACAGTTACTTCTTTCATAAAATACTGGCTTGAATTAAGTCTAAATTAAAGCAATAAGTTACACTTTTTTCTTTTTACCGTTTAATTTTAACCTTTCCACTTTCCACTTTCAGCTTTAACCTTTCCCCTTACGACCTATGTCAACACGCACAAACTACTCTTCTCTAGTGCCCTGGGAAGACATCGTCGGATACAGTCGCGCCGTCAGGATTGGAAACACACTCGAGATCTCTGGAACCGTTGCAACCGACGACAACGGTGTGATCGGAAAAGGAGATTTCTATCTTCAAACAAAAGCCATTCTTCAGAAGATTGAAAAAGTTTTAAACACTGCTGGATTCGAACTGAAAGATGTTATTCGCACCAGAATGTTCGTTACCGATATTAGTCAGTGGCAGGAGGTAGGTCGTGCTCATGGCGAATTTTTTAGAACTATAAAGCCAGCCACATCGATGATCGAGATCAGCGCCCTTATCGATCCGGACTATCTCGTGGAGATTGAGCTGACAGCCATCAAGGGGTAACCGCTTCAACTTTTAGCTTTGAGCATTTAGGTTAACTTTGTTCCCTGAATTACCCATGTCCGACAACAAAGACCTCATTCTCAAGAACATCTGGTATCTCGCCCTTCCGGGAGAGAGCCTGAAGAAAGGAAAGCTTGTTCATCGCCAAATTGCCAATTACCGGATTGTTTTTGGTCGGGATCAGGCTGGTAAGCCTTACGCGTTAAAAGATAATTGCCCGCATCGTGGCGTGCCGCTTTCCAGTGGTCATGTCCTCGAAAATGGAAACATACAGTGTTGTTACCATGGATGGGAATTTGATTCGCAAGGAATTTGTAAGAATGTGCCTGCACTTCCTCCGGATTCAAAAGCAGACATCAGCAAGATC
>JBBRFP010000330.1:0-3252 GCA_038241465.1 Cytophagales bacterium
GGAGAATTGGTGAAGCTGATGGGAACCTCAGCGTGGTATGCACCCGGTGCAGCAGCGGCTCAAATGGTAGAAGCGATCGTTAAGGATCAGAGAAGAATTCTTCCTGTTTGTATTCAATTGGACGGGGAATATGGTATCAAGAACACCTACCTCGGTGTTCCAGCAGTGTTGGGTAATAATGGAATTGAACGAGTAATCGAACTGGATCTTAATAGCGAAGAGAAGGCTTTGTTGGAGAATAGCCGGGTGCATGTGAAAGAAGTGATGAACGTATTAGATAATCTCGGAAAATAGTCAGAACGAAATAGTCATGAGTCATGAGTTTTTAGTCTTCGGACTCCTGACTCATGACTTCTTTATTCCCCGATACAGCACCTCGTTCCGAGAGATCCCATTTTTAAAACATTGTTCTTCGGAGAGCGTCTTCGCAAACTGATTAGCTTCCGCGATCATGCCGGCTTTTTCGATGCGCTTCGAATAATCCTTTCCGAATTTTCGAACATGATCATCCTGACCAAATGCCTTTTCGCGTTCGCGTGGATCGGTGATAGACTTGTCTTCAATCGTAAGATCCGGAACAGGAGCAAAGAATGGTACTTGTAATATCGACCAGCCTCCAGGGCGCAACACCCGGTTTATTTCGCTCATCGCGAGTATGTCGTTGTCTACATGTTCGAGCACGTGGTTGCAGAGTACTACATCAAACTCATCATCATCAAACGGGATTTGATGAATATCCATTTTTACTTTGGCTAAAGGTGACTCAATATCTGCTGTGATGTAACCATCGCCATGTTGCTTTTCGAAGCGCTTCATAAAGCAATGCTCGGGAGCAACATGAAGCACACGCAGCTTTTGCTGAAAGAAATTTGTTTTCTCTTTTAGAAACAACTGAATCAAACGGTGGCGTTCCAGTGAAAGGCACGATGGACACAATGCATTAGGTCTGGGATTTATTCTGCCGTAGGGCAGAAAGCTTTTGTATTGGTGATTACAGATTGGGCAGTCAACAGCTTTCCCAGCATAAAAAACACCCATTACTTTGAGACCCACGCCACTGAAGAGCTGGAGATATTTTCTCGGTACCCGTCGAATTAGAAAAGAGATCACATTTTTCATTGCGGTAAAGATAGGAACCGCGGCCCATGTTGGTGTTTTTCACCAACATGGAATGTGGTTTATTTATCGCTTTGGTAAAAAAAAGCGGACTGCGTCAACAACTCGACTAGAATTAGTTGGACTATTGGATTGTAGAAATAAATGACGGAATTGGGGTTTCGTTTACCCGCTCGCGAGTTGGGCTTTAGCCGAACATGTTGCAACCTGCTATCTTGCGTTCAGAGACATTTTTGGCGACTTTAAAACTATTTCAGCCTACAAATCATCTTAAATCCGTGCGGGCGAAGTAAACTGACCTGATGAATAAAACTCTACCAGACGTAGCTATGATGCATTCGGATGTCCTGATCGTGCGCGCCCGTGAGGGAGACAAACATGCGCAGGGCAAGCTGGTAGAGGTGTGGTACAAGCGGATTTATAATTTCAGTTACAAGTTCTTCTATGATCACGACCTCGCCATGGAGGTTTCGCAGCGGACATTTATTTCGATGCATCGGAATATTCCCTACCTGCAGGATGCGGGAAGATTCCGGTCGTGGCTGTATACGATTGCTGTGAATTGTTGCCGTGAAGAATTGCGCAAGAAGAAAAGCAGTCGATCTGTATCGCTTCATGATCTGGCGCCAGGTGAACATGAAGACAGTTACCACTGGGAAACTTCAGGCAATCGAAGAGAAAATCCGGAGCGCGTACTTCACCAGAGTGAACTCTCGGATTTGCTGCAAGGGTGCTTGATGCAACTTAGTGATGAGCAACGCGAGGTTGTTATTATGAAAGAGTACGAGGGGTTGAAGTTCCGTGAGATTGCCGAGACATTAAACATATCAGAGAATACGGCAAAGTCGAGGATGTACTATGGATTAGAAGCGTTGAAAAAAATATTGGAACTCAGAAAGATTACAAAAGAAACAATTGGTTATGAATTATAAACCTGACGAAGCTACGATGATGTCCTATCTCTACGGAGAGTTGGAACCAGCCGAGCAAAAGAAAGTGGAAGAGTATCTTCAACAAAATCCTGACGAGAAGAAAAGAATTGAAGAGTGGTCGTTTACCAGATCGGTGTTTGCCGGCCTTGAAGATAAAGAGGTGATCGCACCTCCGATCATCACGACTGACAATACGCGTCCGTTCTGGAAGGAAAATTATTTCCGCATGCCGCTCGGTATTGCAGCATCACTGATGCTCTTCCTGGTAGTTGCGAAGTTGATTGGTCTTTCATTGACGTATTCGCCCGGGGAATTTAAGGTTGCGTTTGGTGAGAAAGTTGAAAAGGTCGAATCTGTTCAAATTCCAACCCTTACCGAACAGCAAGTGGGAGAGATGATCCGCACTTCACTTGCGATGAACAATGAGACGATAAAAGAATCGTGGGCAGCAGACAGGAAGGATTTTCAAAAAGCAATTCAGGGGAATCTGAATAAGAATTCAAACAAAATTGATAAGCTGATGCAAACAGCCTCAGCGGCTAATCAGGAACAAGTCAAGCAGTTTGTTGCGCAAATTCAGAATGATAATCTTAAGCTGATGAAGGATTATATGCAGCTATCAGCAACAGGACAGAAGGAATATATTGAAAGTTTACTGGTAGATTTTTCAAAATATCTAAACGAGCAAAGAAAACAGGATCTACAGATTCTTCAGGCGAAGGTGAATAAAGTCGAGCAGAACACTGACATATTTAAGCAGGAGACTGAGCAGATATTAACCAGCCTGATCTCGACATCAAAAACAAATACTCTAAGAAGAAATTAAAATTTAAAAATTATGAAACGATTGAAGGTGATTGTGTGTGGAATGGTGGTGATGGCGAGCTTCATGGCATTTGGTCAGGGAAAGACTGAAGAAATGCGTATGGAGCAGGATATTGAGGTAGCAGAAAATATATTGGTTACGCTTGTTCGTCAGCAATATGCAAAGCGTGCGTTTTTCCCGACAGAGGTTAACGGCAGTTATACGGCAGGATACGGTGTAAAATTCCGAATGCCGCAAAATAATATGTTCAACGGCATGGTTTACAATCTAAGTCCTAATACTGAAAACTTTACACCAAACGGTGTCACCTACGTGTACGGTAGTTCATGGATTAGTGATGATGAGGGTCAAAATTCAAACGCTCCACATGCTGAAAGG
>JBBRFP010000331.1:0-3247 GCA_038241465.1 Cytophagales bacterium
AAGCGTCAAACAGTACCCATGTCATCATCGCTGACGCAGAGGCAAAGCAGGTAGTAGCAAACGCCTGTACCGCCTGACCGTTTGCTGCAAGCGCAGACCCGGCGTTGAATCCAAACCAGCCAAACCATAACATACCCGTACCAAGAATGATGAAAGGAATATTGGCTGGCTGATGATACTTGTGCTCGCGCTTACCCAGTATGAAAGCTCCCGCTAGCGCAGCAAAACCCGCAGACATATGGACCACTGTACCTCCGGCGAAATCCAACACGCCCCATTGCCTTAAGAATCCTTCAGGATGCCACGTCCAGTGAGCAAGCGGACAATAGATTAGTAATGAAAACAGGCACATGAAGATCAGATACGATGTAAATTTAACGCGCTCCGCAAAGCTTCCCGTAATGAGGGCAGGTGTGATGATTGCAAACTTTAGTTGAAACAAAGCAAACAATAAGAAAGGAAATGTCGGGGAAAACGAAGCATTGGGGCTTAAGCCAACATTCCGGAATGCAAAGTACGTCGTGGGATTGCCGATGAGGCCATGCCAGCTTTCACCGAATGCAAGGCTAAAGCCCACGAGATACCACAAGAGACTGATAACTCCCAAAGCTATAAAGCTCTGAAGCATGGTTGAGATCACATTTTTTACACTGACCATTCCTCCATAAAAAAAAGAAAGGCCTGGAGTCATAAAGAGTACAAAGGCGGTTGCGACGAGCATCCACGTGGTGTCAGCTTTATCGATCGTATCGACGCCTTCCGTTTCCGGGTTACCGCCCGTGAACAGAACGAGCAATTGCAGCACCACCAGCACTATAAATATTACAATCCAACGAGTTTTGGGTCTGATCATAGCTGATTTGACAAACTTTGGCTGAATTTCGGAATAAATAGGTTAAAAATAAGCCCATCCATTGAAAAAAATCGCCGAATTCGATTGAGAGGAGTGAAAAAATGCCACAGGAAGTAAAGACTGGGAAGTTCAAGAAGCGCCTGTCTAGGCCAGTCTCTTTTCAATTTCATTCTTTAATACCAATGAATCTTTAGTCCCAATTCGAATTATTCTGTCTGTGTCGTTAAATTTTAGTTCAACTCCATCAGCACCGCTCATCGTATACAATACTCCATTTGGAATAATTCGAATCCCCCAACCATAGTACCAGGGCGATTTAACAGTGGTCACGGTCTTTATTCGGTTTAGTTTAATCCGCTTTCTAATTAATCCGATACCGAACGATACTGAAATTGTGTCCTTGGCTATCTTAGTTGTCAGTCCGTAGAAGAGAACACATATCAGAACAGAAGTTAACATGCTGGCGAGATAACCAATAGTCCCCATTGGCGTATTCCCTATTTTACTGATGTACAAATAGGTAAAGAAAAGTTGAGCCGGAAACAGCAGAAGAAAAATCAACCAGCCAAATGTAAACTCTTTAAAATCCTTCATTGGTCATGTATTATATGATGTCTGACTTAAATAAATGTTTATCAGCGTGGACGGATTGGCTTATCAATTTATACAAAAACAAACTACTCCTCAAACTTCACTACCTGAAACCTTGGCGAACCCCAGACACTGTACTCAGAAACTGGACAGGGGGCGTTTTCAATGTACGGGAATCATCTTATAGCTTGAGCTTCAGTAACCAGTCAACTTGCGGATCGGGGCCCATCCAAAAGGTATGTTGAGAGAATCTTTCGAAGCCGATCTTTCTATAAAACTCCTGCGCCTTGAAATTTCGTTCCCATACCCCTAGCCAAAGCCATTCAAATTTTAACTCCCTCGCGTAATCGATCGTCTTTTGCATCAGCATAAATCCGATCTTTTTTCCATGAAAGTCTTTTGAAACATACAATCGTTGAAGCTCAATGGTATTCCTACCAAGATAGGATTCAACTTCGTCGCTCACACGGACCCGCATAAACCCTGCGAGTTGATCGTCTGACCATGCGAGGTAATATTGAGAGTTGGGTTCAGAAAATTCACTTTCAAACTTTTGAATACTATAGGTCTCCTTAAGAAAGGCTTCCATGTGTTCCGGCTTATTCTCTGCACCAAACGTATCGATTTGTGTTTCGATAGCAACCTGTCGTAATAGAGGAATATCGGTAAGCTTGGCCGGACGGATATCAATCATAGCAACAAACAAAACATAGTTACTGGCTACAAAACTATCTCTCTCCTACGTGGTTAAAAATTCAAATCACTTCTTATCCTCGAAATTCTGGAATGTGTACTGGAATCCCAGCGAAAGAGCCTGACTATACTGTGGGCTGTGATCCTGATCATAGTCATACAAAAATATTCCGCCAACGCTTACGTTTATAAAGCGATTGACCTTTCCGGTAATGCTCAGATCAACTCGGTGATCGACCAGGTTTGCGTCCAATGTCTGATAATTGGCAAACATGACGTATCGCGCTTTCAAATTTACATTGGTAGCAATATCCTTGTTGAACTCTGCAAGCATTTGAAACGCCAGCCATTCGAACCGAGTTGCGCTACCAACCTCCACACCATAAGGACGAAGTAGATCAACCGCTGCATAACGACCGTCATTATTCGGTAAGAACGTGACGCGCGGAGCAAAGGGAGAAAGGCGGAGCTTAAAATATTCTTCAGGATGCCACTCAGCACCGAAAGATCCAGTAAGGAAAGTTGGGGCGAATGAATCCGAGATCAATAAACTTTGCTCAACTCCGTTTGCATCGGTCACGTACTTATAACCTTTGGCAAACTGAGATTGCATATTTGCGGCGAAAAAAAGATCCCAGTCTTTGCTGGTGGCATAGCCTATTTTAGTATCTATAAAAATTCTGTCCAGTGTTTTGCGATAACCCTGGCCGGCATTATTGACCATACCGTACAGCAAATCGATCTCATTGTCCCAGGAAGTTTTCCCATTCTTGTAATTTGCCTTAAGGTTCAGGAATGCATTAAATCCAAACGAATTCACACCTCCCGCTTTCCAGTTAGAAGAGAAATTTGCCTGATTCAGATTCAGGCCTGTCTTAAAGGCCTTCCTCCAGTGTGAAAGGGTATCAATCTTAATAACCTGTGAAGAAGATTCCAGGGTTGCTAAAAAGATAAAAGAAATAGTGAGGAAGCCTGCTAATCGATAAAATGGTCGCATTCGAACGTATTTGGATGCAAAAGTACGCACGCCACACGCCGAATCAAATATTGTTCAGCTTGATTTCATCCAGGGCCAGCTCGGTGAGTGGCTTGGTGATGAATTTAATAACG
>JBBRFP010000332.1:0-3195 GCA_038241465.1 Cytophagales bacterium
ATACGTATAAACTCGAGGTGATTGACATTAGTCAGCCTGCTAATCCGCAGTTCGGAAAGGAATTGAATCTATCTTGGGATGTTGAGACCTTATTTCCTTACAAAGACAAATTGTTCATCGGTTCCCGATCTGGAATGTCAATTTATGATCTTAAGACTCCGGCTACTCCAGTCTTCATCAGCAAATACGAACATCTAAGAAGTTGCGACCCGGTGGTGGTGGATGATACCTATGCTTACGTTACGCTGCGGAACGGAAATAGTTGTACAGGGTTTACAAATCAATTGGAGGTGATCGATATTACCAATCTATCGTCACCTAAATTGGTTAAGGCATACCCAATGACAAATCCTTATGGGTTGGGCATAGATCAGAAGTTATTATTTGTGTGCGATGGTTCGGCGGGATTAAGAATCTATGACGCGGCCGATGTGAGCAAGCTTGATGACAATCAGTTAGCACACTATCCGGGTATTAGTTCTGTTGATGTAATTCCATTCAACACCATCGCCATGATGATCGCAAAAGATGGCTTGTATCAATATAATTATGCCGACCCCAAGAATATTTATCTGGTAAGCAAGGTAGCTATTGTTAGGTAAACTCGCCACGAAGGCACTGAGTAAGGCGTAGAAAACGTTTTAAGATCCGAGATAATATCCAACCAAATATGAAAAAGAGAGTACTATTGGCAACGCTTATTTTGATGACATCGTCCCTAATGGCGCAAGACTCGTTGACTGTTCCCAAAATGTTCAAATATTTTTTTACCATAAACACAGGATTTTTAGGTGGAGAAAGAATGAAGTCGATCACATTTAGTGCCAATACAGTTCACGGTATAACTATTGGTAAGCGATTGCGAGTTGGGGCAGGAATTGGTATTGATTCATATCGCGACGTGCAAACGATGCCACTCTTTGGACAGGTTAGTTTCGATCTTATCCAATTTGAAAACGGGAATTCAGTATTTCTTCAGGCTAATTATGGATGGTCACATGCATGGCCGCAAGTACAGGATGGGTATGTTTCAAATCCGACCTCTGGGGGAAAAACTCATGGTCTTATATTGGGATACCGGTTTGCAGTAGGCGAGATGAACATATCACTGGGCGCTGGTTATAAGTATCAGGAGACTCGCTCGTCCTATCAAAGTCCTTTTGTTATCGACTGGGCGTCCTCTATTTATTCTCCTTATTCCCAGGTAATTGATCACAACTATGAACGTTTTACAGTGATGGTGGGGGTAGGCTGGCGTTAAATTAATATCCCATATTTTCCAAAAATGCGGTTACACAATCAGCTTCCGGCCGATAAATGTCCAAAGCTGTTCATCTATGGAGGCCCTTAGTCCCAGCGTTAAAAAGCGTATTGCGCGCTCTTTGGATGCTATTTTGTTCATCGCTGCAATCGTGTTGATCAGCTCATTACTGGAACTGATCAGGCTTTAGCCTCCAGTTCATCAATTTCCAACACAAGTTTCTCCCAACGATCATTTAACGCATCAATCTGGTCCTTGATTTTATTTAGTTCAGATTGATGTGAAGAAAGTGCTTCAAACTTTGAATAAACCTCAGGCTTTACAAGTTCCATCTCAACAGCGGCCTTTGATGTTTGAAGTTTCTCAATCTGCTCTTCAGCAGCTTTTAAATCCTTTGCAAGCTTCTTTAAGGCATGGTCATTTGACGGAGATGATTCCCTCTTAACCGCGGGCTTTACCTTCTGGGATTCTGCTTTCACGGGAGGTGCAGCGTTGGCCTCATGCGTTTTTCTCCAGTATTCATACTCCTCATAGGTACCTGGATATTCTTTTATCTGGTAATTTTCAATGTACCAGATCTTATTAGCTATCTGGCTGATGAAATAACGGTTGTGAGAAACAACAACAAACGTCCCGGCATACTGATTAAGAGCCTGTATAAGAATATTTTCAGAGATGAAGTCCAGGTGATTGGTTGGCTCATCCAGCAATAGAAAGTTCGCTTCCGATATCAGGGTCTTCGCAAGCGCAACACGGGATTTTTCTCCCCCTGAAAGCACCTTGATTTTTTTGAATTGATCGTCGGCAGAAAACAAGAAGCAGCCTAATACACCGCGTAACTCTTGTTCTGTCTTACCACTGCCGGCTTGTTTCAGTTCCTCCAGGATTTCATTGTCAGCATGAAGTGCTTCCAATTGATGCTGCGCGTAAAATCCTTGAATGACGTTGAAGCCTATCGTCCTCTTTCCATCCACTGGTTCCGCACCAGAAAGGATTCGTAGTAAAGTTGATTTACCTTTCCCGTTAGCTCAGATGAGTGCAATCTTATCACCACGTTCAATGGTGATAGTAGTATGCTTGAGGATATCAACAGGTCCATATGACTTGGAGACATCTTCCAGCGTAACAACATGCCTTCCAGAAGGCTGCTTGAATTTGAATTTAAAGTTAATGGCTGCAGTATCGTCGATGACCTCTTCCACCATATCCATTCGATCGAGTGCTTTCACTCTTGATTGCACTTGCTTGGCCTTGCTGGCTTTCGCTTTGAACCGTTCGATGAACCGTTCTGTCTGACGGATTTTTGCCTGTTGATTTTCGAATGCGCCTTGCTGGATCTCTTCGCGCAACGCTTTTTCTTTGAGATAAAAACTATAATTTCCTTCGTACGTGACTAATTGCTGTTGGGTAACGTCAACAGTTTTTGTCACAACATTATCGATGAATTGCCTGTCATGGGAAACCACGATCACTGCCCCATCGTACGTTCTGAGATAATTCTCCACCCATTCGATCGATGGAAGATCCAAGTGATTGGTTGGCTCATCGAGCATAAGGAGGGAAGGCTTTTCAAGAAGAAGCTGTGCAAGCATAATGCGCATTCGCCATCCTCCTGAAAATTCTCTCAAGGGGCGATGAAGATCTGCGGTACTAAATCCAATGCCCTCCAAAACCGCTTCAGCTTTGGCTTGCATGGTGTAGCCGTCAAGCTGTTCAAATTTCTCCTGAAGCCTTGTAAGTTTGTCGACCAGGTCGTCAGAGTATTCTGTTTCTAGCTTGTGCAGTATTGTTTCTATCTGGCGTTGTGTATCAACGGCATCTTTAAAAGCTGCCATGGCTACGGTCAGGATCGCATCATCGCTTTGAAATGACAGAAGATCCTGGTTGAGAAAGCCTATTGTACAGTCTTTTGATTTGCTGATGCTTCCCTCATC
>JBBRFP010000333.1:0-3182 GCA_038241465.1 Cytophagales bacterium
TGAATCTTGTGAAGAATTTTGCTCTCATCTTTTGCGAGGTTCAGGTCTTGAATTTCATGCAATTCAAACTTGCTCACACAAACTCCTGCTAAAGAGGCTCAGGATGGTATTGGAAAAACGATCTTTAGTAATCTTTATAGGAGGTTATGTATAAAGGCTTCCTATGATCCACATCATACCATTTGAAATAAAAATGCTTCAGATTTGACATTCAATAGATCAAATCTTTATATGAACATCGAGATATCATCACCCTTTCCAGATAACTTAACAGTGGCTCAAATTGCCCTGGCCTTTCCTGAAGCATTGGAAATATTAAATCGCTATCATTTGGATTATTGTTGTGGTGGCAGAGAAAGGTTTGTTGACGCGTGTGAAGGCGTAGGGCTTGATCCCGAGGAAATCTGGGGGGAGCTTCAAGCCGCGAGGACTAACCATCAATCGGAAAATAGAATGAATTTCGAACAATGGGACACTCCCCCATTATTGGATTTCATTGTGCAGCATCACCATAAATATGTGAGATCAAGTATTCCACTGATTGAACAGCTCCTGAATAAAATATGTATGGTGCATGGCGAAACCAGTCCTTATCTTTTCAGGGTGAGGGAAGTCTTTATGCTCCTGAGTCAGGAACTTACTAGTCATATGATTACAGAAGAACAATCCCTTTTTCCAGCCATAAGAGAAAGTTTCACCCATCAAAAAGAGAATTACTATAATGGTAACAGTCATTTGACTTCAAAAGAACTCATCGATAACGCTAAGCGAGAACACGAATACGCCGGCGATTTGGTAAAGTCGATTAGAAGTTTAACAAATAATTTTCAGCCCCCTGCTTACGCCTGTCCCACGTTTAAGGCGTGCTATACTCAGCTTTCCGAATTTGATAAAGACCTAATGCAACACATCCACCTGGAAAACAATATTCTTTTTGCCAGAAGTCAAGGACATTGAAAAATGGGGATTTGAGTATAGCAAAGTGTGTTTATCCGACTCCCTATGGCTTATCCGGCGGATTTGTTTAATTTTCTTATCAGAAGGAAAAGAAAATTGATTCCCCCCAACCTACTTCGTATTCACCATGCAAGGCTTGTGACCACCAGGAAAGGTCAGATCTTGTTTGAGGAAAGAGACAAAGCGTGTGATTTTCTCCAGGTAGAGAAGGGGCAGGTGAAGATGTACAACCTCAATCCGGAAGGACAGGAATTTACACAAGGTGTTTTTGGACCGGGTGAAAGCTTCGGGGAACCCGCTTTATTGGGTGACTTCGGTTACCCGAGCAGCGCGATGGTCGTAGAATCAGGAAGTATATGGAGATTGCCTAAACCCGATTTCATTTCACTCCTCAAAGAAAACTTCGACCTGCACCTAAATCTTGATCAAGTGTTGTGCAAGCGTCTTGAATACAAATCAATAATACTCACCGAGGTTTCAGCACATAATCCGGAGCACCGGTTGAATACTGTTCTGCACTACTTAAAAGTAAAGATTAAAAAGAAAAGTGATGACAAAAATGATAAAGTTATCATCCCTTTTACCCGGCAGCAGCTGGCAGACATGACGGGCTTAAGGGTTGAAACGGTTATTCGTGCCATTAAAAAAATGGAATCCGGCGGAATGCTGACACTTGAAGGCCATAAGATTAAGATCTAGTGTGTTGTTTTCATAGTAAGCCCATTTTATGCTGAAATATACCCGCGATACTTTGTGCCCTGGTCTTAATTTCATCTGCCTTTTCACCATGAAATTCTTCGTCGACGGTCTGTAAAAAAAAATCCAGCCATTTGGCAAAATGCTGCCGGTTGATCGGCAAACTCACGTGCTTTTGAAATGGATTGCCATGATACGTTTGGTCACCCAGCATCATCGACGACCAAAAATTGTACATCACTGGTAAATGTTCCACCCAGTTCACATTGATAAACTGAGGACCTAACAGCGGATCTGATTTTACCTTGTCGTAAAATTTATTGACCAATACTTCAATATCGTGCCTCGTTAAAATATCCTTCTTGTCAGTGGTTTGCTTTTCCAACTTTTGTGGTATCTAATTAAATGTCTTTTTTCACAAAAATCCTCAAGGCAGCCCACATTGGAATTATTATCCATAAGGTCAAAATGGACGCGGCAAATCCGGTACCCAGCATGCTCCCAAAAAATTCTCTATAGAACGCACCGGTATATCCCATTAATGCGGATATGTCCAGTTTCATGAGCATAATAATTCTCGCCAGATCAACGGGATTTAACGCAATCAGTGCGAGCGTTACCCTCTCAAGAGGATAGTCACTAAAATTATAAACAACCCATAATAAAAGACCATCGTAGATAAGAGCAGAGTAGAACCAAAATAGTAAGGCAATTCCAATAGCTTTTGCTTTGTCTCTGGTAAGAACGGTGGAAAGAAAGGCCAGAGAAACAAAAACTAGTGTGAGAATAACACCAATAATCATCAATGTGACTGCACTTTGGTTAGCCCCGAACAGCAGACATGGTATACCAATGCCTACCAAATATGCACCGCAAAGTGACGAGGCAACTGAAACATATTCTCCGAGAAAAACAGACTTTCTATTAACGGGCTGAACCAACATCAATTCAATAAATTCGTAAGAATTAAAAAAGTGAATCGTGGTAAAGACAATACTCACTAGTGGGACTACCATCAGCACGATATTGAGGAGGCTCAGGACAACTTTGCTTGGATCGCTATCAAGTTGGAAAAGAGCACTCGTACTCAACAAGAGAAACCCCGCATAAAGCAATATAAATCGTGTCCTGATAAGATCATAGAAAATGTACTTGATTACGCGTGTCATGGTTAATCTGTGATAGAGGTTATCAAGTCCTTTTGACGGATCATCGTGGCAATCGCTTTACTCAACTTTTTTTCATTCGTTTCCTCTTTGAGGGCTTCTATTGAATTACTGTACTGGAGTTTGCCTTCAAAAACATAGGCCACGTGACTTGTCAGCTCTTCCAAATCGTTTAGGATGTGTGAGGTCACGAGAAATAATTTCCCTTTGCTCCTCTCACTTAGTATTTTTTCTTTCAGTATCTCCACGGAGATAGGGTCGAGACCCGCCGTAGGCTCATCAAGGATTAATACCGGAGGAGTGAAGAGAAATGTCAATGCGGCACTCACCTTTTGCCGTGTACCACCTGACAATGCATGCATT
>JBBRFP010000334.1:0-3178 GCA_038241465.1 Cytophagales bacterium
TCCCTGACTACCTCATTAGGATAGGTATCAGAAGAATCTGTGCTCAGCGAATAAAAGAAGAAACAATCGGCGATCTTGAAATGCAGCAGCAGAAGTTCATGGACTTTGTATCGTTGCTGAAGCAAAGTCCCATTGCCGTGGAGACGAAAGCAGCCAACGAGCAGCATTATGAAGTTCCGACGCAGTTCTTTCAATGGGTACTTGGGAAAAATCTCAAATACAGTTCCGGTTACTGGAAAGAGGGTGTTACGTCTTTCGATCAGTCAGAAGATGACATGCTGGAACTTACCTGCGAACGTGCAGAGCTAAAAAATGGACAGGACATTCTTGAGTGCGGCTGCGGATGGGGCTCGCTTTCAATGTTTATGGCAGCAAAATTTCCGCAGAGCCGAATTACGGGAGTATCAAATTCGTCAACTCAGAAACTCTTTATCGACCGAGAAGCAAAATTAAGAGGCCTCACCAATCTCACGATTGTTACGGCAGATATGAATGTCTTTCAGACCGCACAGAAATTCGACCGGATCGTTTCAGTGGAGATGTTTGAGCACATGCGCAATTATAAATCACTGCTCGAAAGGCTTTCGGGATTTTTGCGAGACGATGGAAAGATGTTCATTCATATTTTTACGCACCACACGTTGAGTTACTTGTATGAAATTAAGAATGATACTGATTGGATGGCGAAATATTTCTTCTCCGGCGGAATCATGCCAAGTGATCACCTGCTTCTCTATTTCGCTGATCATTTCAAGATCGAAAAGCACTGGAGGGTAAATGGGATGCACTACAGCAAAACATCGGAAGCATGGCTTTCGAAAATGGACCAGCATAAAGATCAGATCATGCCATTGTTTGAACAAACCTACGGCAAGGATCAGGCGGTGAAGTGGTGGGTGTATTGGCGTGTGTTCTTTATGGCTTGCGCTGAATTGTTCGGTTATAAGAATGGATCTGAGTGGATGGTAAGTCATTATCTTTTTGAAAAACAACCTCAGTCATACACTCAATCATTGACGCTTTCAATTGAAGAGCGTGAAGCTTTTGAACGCGACAAGAGCTTTGTAAAGAATTAATCCAAAGCGATGGAACCTATGGAATCAATTGCAATCATTGGAACCGGAATAGCCGGAATGGGATGTGGTCATTTTCTTCATAAGAAATATGATATTGAGTTTTATGAGCAGAATTCGTACATCGGTGGGCACACGAACACGGTCTACGTGGAAGAGGAAGGTAAGATCATCCCAATCGATACAGGATTTATTGTGTTCAATAATGTAACTTATCCAAATCTCGTCCGCCTTTTTAAGGAGCTTAATGTTCCTATCAAGCCGACCAATATGTCCTTTGGTGTTCAGCATCTTCCGACCGGACTTGAGTACAGTAGCTTGAATCTTTTTGCGCAAAAGCGTAATTATCTCAATCCTGGATTCTGGAAGATGTTGCTTCAGATCAATCGCTTTTTTAAAGAAGCGGAAGAAATCCTCACGAATGAGAAGTATGAATTTTACACCATTCATGATTATATAAAGGACAAAGGATACGGAGAAAATTTCCTTTATAACTACATTGTGCCGATGAGTTCTGCGCTTTGGTCAACGCCAACCGATATTACTCTTCAGTATCCTGCACGTGCCCTTGTTCAATTTTTTAAGAATCATGGATTGTTGGGGATCAGCACCCAGTTTCAATGGTACACAGTTCATAATGGTAGCTGGTCATACCGTGATAAGCTTATTGCACCGTTCAAGCATAAGATTCAGACCGGAAAAGCTGTGACCAGTGTGAGTCGTAAAAATGGGAAGGCGGTCATCACATCATCCGATGGATCTTTGAAACTATACGATAAAGTAATTTTCGCGTGTCATGCTGATCAGGCTTTGCGATTGTTAACAGACAAGACTATTTCTGAAGATACTCTTCTAAGCCCCTTTCAATATCAAAAGAATATTGCAACACTTCATACGGACGAGGCGATCATGCCCAAGATCAGGTCTACTTGGTCGGCGTGGAATTACAGGGTGGAAAAGAAAGGTGCTGAGCTGACAACGACCACGGTATACGACATGAACATTCTTCAGGAGGTTTCTAAGAAGAAAAACTATTTCGTTTCGATCAATGATCCTGGTTCTGTAAATGAGCGTAAGATCATCAGGAAGATCGAATACGAGCATCCGATTTTTACGCCGGAAACAGCCAGGGCTCAGAAATCCCTTGCCACCCTCAACGAAAATGGCGTCAGTTACTTTTGCGGGAGCTATTTCCGCTTTGGATTCCATGAAGATGCCTTTACGAGCGCTGTAAACTTGTGTACTCGAGTATTAGGTTATAACGCTTGGGAATCCACAAAAGTGACAAATCCGGAAGAGCTGGTGAATGCGTAAATATTCTAAGAGACAAAGTCAGTTAAAAACCACGATGAACTCCGCTCTGTACCGCTGTGAAATCATGCACCATCGCCTGGAACCGCGTGAGCATCGCTTTCGGTACAATGTGTTCATGTTTTATGTAGACCTTGATGAGTTGGGGCAACTGGATAAGAAGCTTTGGTTGTTCAGTACAGACCGTTTCAACTGGTTCAATTTCCGGCGTCAGGATCATCTCCAGTTTCCAATAGCAGAAGGCCATAATAGGAAGTCAGTTAAACAAAACATTCTTGAATACCTGACTGCTAATAACATAACCGTGGAAGGTCGGGTCATGTTGCTGACCAACGTTGCTACGCTTGGATATGCATTCAACCCTATTTCATTTTATCTGTGTTTCGACAAGCAGGATAATCCTATTTGTTCAGTAGCAGAGGTTTGCAACACCTATGGCGAAATGAAGTTATTTATTTTGAATCGGGAAACATACTCAATAGATGCTTTCAGAAAGTTGGTTCCCAAAAATTTTTACGTTTCGCCCTTTACAGATCTTGAGTCGTCGTTCGATTTCATTTTCAAGATTCCAGCGGAGAACATGCTGATGCGGGTTGACGACTATCAAAATGGAAAACGTTTTTTATTGACCTCACTTTCCGGAAAGAAAAAGGAATTCACTGATCACAATCTTTTATTGTACGGTCTGCGCTTTCCGTTCATCACAATTGGAATAATGTTCTCCATCTATTGGCATGCATTACTACTCAAGCTGAAGAAGGTACCCTTTAACGATAAAAATTTAAATCCTCATC